>CAYRYP010000006.1:17515-32911 GCA_964428485.1 uncultured Coriobacteriaceae bacterium | reverse complement strand
TCTGCTTGGGATGAGGGCGTATCGTCCACCGGGCCATAGCACTCGATTCCCGTTTTCATAAGAGCAACGCACTGAGCAGGGTTTAGTTTCTTGTTTAGCGCATTGGGCGGGCCGTTCAGCGCGTCTGCTGGGAGCAGCCTTCCAGCAGGCAACAGCGCCGTTTCGGCGGGCCCGGGCGTGTGTGGGGGTGCGAATGGGTCGCACCCAGGATAGGAGGAGCTATGGATTCCATGTTCGAGGAGATCGGTCTTCGCATCAAGGGCCTCCGCGAGGCCTGCGACGTAAGCGTAGAAGAGATGGCCAAAGAGCTTGGAGTAGACGTAGAGGTATACCGCAGGTGGGAGGACACTGGCGAGGATGTTCCCATCTCGGCGATCTACCACATGGCGAGGATCTTCAACGTCGAGTTTACCGAGATCCTTACTGGGACCGCAGCCAAGCTCAACTCCTACCATCTGGTGCGGGCCGGCGAGTCCCACGAGGTCGATCGCTACCCAGGCTACCACTACGACGATCTCGCCTGGCGCTACGCCGGCAAGATCATGCAGCCGCTTCTGGTAAAGCTCGATCCGAGCGATGAGCCTGCCAAGCTGGTGGAGCATTCTGGGCAGGAGTTCAACATCGTCCTGGAGGGGAAGGTCATCGTCACCTGGAATGACAAGGAATTCGTGCTTGAGGCGGGGGATAGCATCTACTTCAACCCGATGTTCCCGCACGGGCAGCGCTGCGGCGGGGACGTACCCGCGACGTTCATCACGATCATCGCAGAGTAAGCGGCCGCACATATACAGGAGAGGCAAACCAAAGTGGATCACATACTAAAAAAGTACTGTCCTAGGATTGATTTCGATTCCTACGAGGATTTTCTGGAGAATTTCAAGATCGAGGTGCCCGAGGTCTTCAATTTCGGGTTTGACGTCGTGGATGAGTGGGCTCGAGTCGAGCCCGAGAAAAACGCCCTGCTGTGGTGTGACGACCACGGTGAGGAGAGGATGTTCACCTTTACCGACATCTCGCGCCTGTCCAACCAGGCCGCCAACGCCTTCACCGAACTGGGCATCAAGAAGGGCGACGTGGTCATGATGATCTTGCGTCGCAGGTGGGAGTACTGGGTGTGCGCCGTGGCACTGTGCAAGATGGGAGCCATCCTCATCCCGGCCACGCTGCAGCTCACTAGCAAGGATATCGTTTACAGGGCAAATAACGCCGACGTCAAGGCCCTGATCTGCGTCGACGACGACTATGTGTGCACCCAGGTCGATGAGGCCCTTCCGCAGTGTCCCACCGTCAAGAGCAAGATCGTTGTGGCTGGGCATCGCGAGGGCTGGCTGCGCTTCGACGAGCTGATAGAGGGGAAGAGCGACGTCTTCGAGCGCCCCTGCGGTGAGGCGGGCGTTACCTCCAAGGACATCATGCTCATCTACTTCACCAGCGGCACCACCGGTATGGCCAAGGCGGTCTGCCACAACTTCGCACACCCGCTTGGCCACATCCTCACCGCGCGCTATTGGCAGCAGGTGCAGGAGAACAAGCTACACATGTCGGTCACCGACAGCGGATGGGCCAAGTTCGGATGGGGCAAGATCTACGGGCAGTGGATCTGTGGGGCAACCATATTCGCCTACGATATGGACAAGTTCGTCCCCACCAAGCTGCTGCAGCACATCCAAGACTACAAGCTCACCACCTTCTGCGCGCCTCCGACGATGTACCGTTTCATGCTGCAAGAGGACGTCGCGTCCTACGACCTGTCCTGCGTTAAGAACTTCGCTACAGCGGGTGAGCCGCTCAACGCCGAGGTCACCATCGCATGGGAGCGCCTGACTGGCAAAAAGATCCGCGAGGGATTCGGGCAGACCGAGGGTCCAGTGCTGCTTGCCACCTTCCCGTGGATCGAGCCGAGGCCAGGATCGATGGGTAAGCCCTCACCACTGCTGAATATCAAGTTGCTCGATGACGACGGCAACGAGGTCCCCGATGGCGAGGAGGGGGCGATCTGCATTACCAGGCTCAGGGAGGCATATCCTCCGGGGTTGTTTGTGGGTTACTACAAGGATGAGGCTCGCACACAGGAGTCTGTGGGCGGCGAGTACTACAACCTGCATGACATGGCATGGCGCGATTCCGATGGCTACTTCTTCTTCGTCGGACGTAATGACGATGTTATCAAGTGCTCTGGTTATCGAATCGGTCCGTTCGAGGTCGAGAGCGCGCTGATCGAGCATGCTGCAGTCGTCGAGTGCGCAGTGACCGCCGCACCCGACCCGATCAGAGGCATGGTCGTCAAGGCCACCGTCGTGCTTGCTCGTGGTTGGGAGCCCTCGGACGACTTGGTCAAGGAGCTCCAGGAGCATGTCAAGCGCACCACTGCGCCCTACAAGTACCCCAGGATCGTGGAGTTCGTCGAGGAGCTTCCCAAGACCGTTGGTGGCAAGATCAAGCGCAAGCAGATCCGCCAGGCGGACGGACTCGACGACTAGCACTGCGCGAACCTCGAAGATTGCAGACCCCGGGTCCGGAAGTATTTCCGGCCCGGGATAGCGGAAACGGGTTTCGATCTTCTTCGTTGAGATACCGCTCCAATAGGGGAATTGCTGCATGAACGGGTTTAAGACGGTAGACGGGGTGGCCACCTCCGAGTACGACGAGAAGGGCAGCAGGTTCATCTCGTTTGTCGCGCATGTGGAGAGCGAGGAGGAGGCCATAGCCTTTCGGCGCGGTATTCGCGAGCAGATCCCCGAGGCGAGCCATTACGTGAGTGCCTACATCATTGACGCGGGCAACGTCATGCACTACTCCGACGCCAAGGAGCCGCACGGGACGGCGGGCCTTCCGGTGTTCACCGTAATAGAGAAGCTCGGTCTCAGAGATGTAGTCTGCGTGGTTGCGCGCATCTTCGGCGGCACGCTTCTCGGGCGCGGTGGCCTGATGCGCGCCTACACCAAGGCTGCGCAGATGGCATGCGCCAAGGCTCACATCGTGAGCAAGCGACCCTGCCGCGATGTCCTCGCGTCCATCCCGTATCCGCTCTATGAGATGGTTGCCAAGCGCATTGGTGAAATGACCGGGGTGCAGCTCCTCTCGTCGTCTTTCGCGGATGATGTGACCCTCGAGCTGAGAGTACGAAGCGAGCTCTGCGACACCGTGTGTAGTCGGTTGTCCGACCTTTGCAATGGTGCCGCAGAGCTCGTGGTTGGAGACGAGAGTCTCTGCTATGTGGATGAGGACGTGGAAGAGCAGTCCGACGACCAGAGTCCTACGACATGAGCTTGCAGACATCCTGCGCATATGCGACGGGATCGTCGATCGGGAGCCCCTCGATGAGTAGCGCCTGGTTGTAGAGGATGTTCGAGATCAGCTTGACTCTCTCCGAATCCCCGCTCTCCTGCGCAGACTTGAGCGTCTCGAACACCTTGCTGGAAGGGTTGACTTCCAGTACCTTCTGGCTCTTGACCCCCTGGCTATCCGGCATGGAGTTGAGCACTTTCTCCATCTCGAACGAGAGCGGCCCGTCGGCCACGAGGCACACAGGCGCATCGTCGTCCGAGAGCCTGACGGAGATCGCGACCCTGGTCACGTTGTCGCCAAGCGCCTCCTTCATCGCCTCCAGGAGCCCAGAGTTCTGCTCCTCAGCCTCTTTGACCTGCTCCTTCTCCTGCTCAGTGGTGAGATCTAGATCTCCTGTGGCAACGTTCTTGAAAGGCTTCTCCTTGTAGATGTACATCGTGGTGAGGCAGAACTCGTCGACATCCTCGGTGCACAGCAGCACGTCGTAGCCTCGCGAGATCACGGACTTCACGACCGGGGTCTTGGAGAGCTGCTCTGCCGTCTCCCCGGCGGCGTAGTAGATGCTGTCCTGCCCTTCGGGCATGGCATCGACGTACTCGTCGAGGGTGACCATCTTCCCATCACGCGCCGAGTAGAAGAGCAAAAGATCGCCGAGCAGCTCGGAGTTCTGTCCGAAGCTGGAGTACACGGAGTACTTGAGCGTGCGGCCGAAGTTGCCGTAGAACTCCTCGTAGGCTGCCCGGTCGGTGTCGCGCATCGACTCGAGCTCCGACTTGATTTTCTTCTCGATGCGTCTCTCGATCGCACGGAGTTGCTTGTCCTGCTGCAGGATCTCCCTAGAGATGTTGAGTGAGAGATCGGGGCTGTCTACGACGCCGCACACGAAGTTGAAGCAGTCGGGCATCAGATCCTCGCAGTGCTCCATGATCATCACGCCGGAGGAGTAGAGCGCCGGGCCCTTCTTGAAGTCTTTGCTGTAGAGGTCGTAGGGCCTCTGCGAGGGGATGAACAGCAGTGCGTCGTAACTCAGCATGCCCTCTGCGTGCAGCGGGATCACTTTGGCAGGATCCGTATGGCTATGGAAGGTCTGCTTGTAGAAGTCGTTGTACTCCTCGTCGGTGACCTCGGTCCTCGATCTTTTCCAGATCGGGATCATGGAGTTGAGCGTTTCGGTCTCAATGTAGTCTTCGTACTGGGTCTTGTAGTCGTCGCCGGCGTCCTCGGGCTTTGGCAACGCGCGCTGCAGCCTGGTCTCCATCTGGATGGGGTAGCGCACGTAGTTGGAGTACTTACGTACGAGTTCCCTGATCTCATCGCGGTTGCAGAAGCGGCTGTAGTTCTCTTGGTCGTCGTCGGTCTTGAGGGTGAGGATGACATCGGTTCCGTGATGGTCCTTCTCTGCCTCCTCGATCGTGTAGCCCTCGACGCCCTTGCTGGTCCACTTCCAGGCCTGGCTGTCGCCGTACTTCTTGGTGATGACCTCGACCTTCGAAGCAACCATGAAGGCGGAGTAGAAGCCCACGCCAAACTGTCCGATGATATCGATGTCGCTGTTGTCGCTATCGGCGTTGTCCGTCTTGAACTCGAGGCTGCCAGAATGCGCGATGGTGCTGAGGTCCTTCTCCAGATCGGCCTTGTCCATCCCGACGCCGGTGTCGGAGATGGTGATCGTCCGCTCCTCCTCATCGGAGTCTATGACGATGCGCAGATCATCGCGGGCAAGCTGGATCGAGCTGTCGGTCAGGCTTTGGAAGTAGAGCTTGTCTACGGCGTCCGACGCGTTCGATATCAGCTCTCGGAGAAAAATCTCCTTGTTGGTGTATATCGAGTTGATCATCAGGTCGAGTAGCCTCTGGCTCTCGGCTTTGAACTTACGCATGGAAGTCATCCCCTTCTCTCTCCCCGTGGCCGCCGGGCCCTAGGTGTTTAGCACTCTCGACTTTAGACTGCTAAAACTGATTTTATGCATCCGAAGTCGATGTTGAAGAGATGCTTCGTCATCTCCCTGCGAACGGGGAGACGCGTTTTGCGAAAGCACGCTGAAATGAGAAAGGCGCCGACCGGAGATGGCCGACGCCTTTTTGAGAGGCTCTGTGGTGAGCCGAGCTCTACTTGATACCCTTGCTCTCGGCGTGCTCGTAGACCCACGGCGGGCACTTGGTGGAGTAGAAGAGCATCTGATTGTAGCTTGGGACGGGCCAGGTGTCATCGGGAACTATGAGCTCCATGGCGTCGACTGCCTCGCGCAGGTTGGTCATCGCGGGGATGACCTTGTCATGGTAGACGCGGGCACGCTCGAGGTCGTCCTCGACGGCAGCGGCCTCCTTCTCTCTGGCGTTAAGCTCGGCGCTGGCAATGGAGATGTTGGTGAATCCCTCGACGAGGCGCTCGGTGAGCCTAATCTCGGACTTGCTCTCAATGCCCAGCTGCTTCTTGGCGAGTGCGGAGTCAGCCACCTCTTTGGAGTAGCGGCTAACGGCGGGCAGGTACTCTGTGTTAGCCATCGTGAGCATCGTGGACGCTTCAATGTTGATGACCTTGGAGTACTGCTCGAGCTTGGCATGGTAGCGGCTCTCGATCTCGGTCTTGGAGAGAACGCCCATCTCCTCGCACAGCTCGACGTTCTTGTCGGCGATGAGGGCGGGCAGTGCGTCCACGGTGCTCGAAAGATTTGCCAGCCCGCGGCGCTCGGCCTCCTCGATCCACTCGTCGTCGTATCCGTTTCCGTTGAAGATGATGTTCTGGCATTCGGTGAGCGACCTCACCACGCGTTTGAACGCGGCCTCGCGGATGTTCTCGGCACCCTCGAGCTCGTCGGCGAAGTCCTTGAGCACCTTGGCGACCGCGGTGTTGATCACGTAGTTCGGGTCGGCCAGGTTGATGTCGGAACCGGGCATGCGGAACTCGAACTTGTTGCCGGTAAATGCGAACGGTGAGGTGCGGTTGCGGTCGGTGTTGTCGCGCTTGAACGTGGGGATCACGTTAACGCCGAGGTCCATATAGCCCTCAACGGTCTCCTTGTAATCCACGCCCTTAATAAGCGCGTCGACAAGACCGCCGAGCTCGTTGCCAAGGAAGATCGAGACGATGGCCGGCGGGGCCTCGTTGGCGCCGAGGCGCAGGTCGTTGCCGGCGGTGGCCACGCTGGCGCGCAGCAGGTCCTGGTACTTGTATACGGCCTCGATGACCGCGGAGAGGAATACGAGGAACCTGAGGTTTTGGCCGGGATGATCGGTGGGGTTGAGCAAGTTGACCTTGCGCGACCCGATCGACCAGTTGTTGTGCTTGCCGCTTCCGTTAATCCCCTCGAATGGCTTCTCGTGAGTCAAGCAGATCATGTCGTGGCGCTTGGCGACGTTCTTCATCATCTCAAGCGAGATCAGGTTGGCGTCGACGGCAACGTTGGACTGATCGTAGATAGGGGCGAGCTCGTTCTGAGAGGGGGCCACCTCGTTTTGCTTGGTCTTGGCCGGTACGCCGAGCTCCCAGAGCTCGCTATCGAGCTCCTTCATAAACCTCGAGACCCTAGGCCTGATCTTGCCGAAGTAGTGCTCCTCGAGCTCCTGTCCCTTGCACGGCGGGCAGCCGAAGAGCGTGCGGCCGGTCATCACGAGGTCGAGCCTCTGGGAGTAGTTGTCGCGCGGGATCAGGAAGTACTCCTGCTCGGGTCCAACAAATGTGGTCACGTGTCCGATGTCCTCGCCGAACAGCGCGAGCAGCCTCTCTGCCTGCTTGCTGACGGCCTCCATCGAGCGCAGAAGCGGCGTCTTCTTGTCGAGGGCCTCGCCGGTGTAGCTGCAGAATGCGGTGGGGATGCACAGCACGTCGTCCTTGATAAACGCGTAGCTGGTGGGATCCCACGCGGTGTAGCCCCTGGCCTCGAACGTAGCACGCAGGCCTCCGGAGGGGAAGCTAGATGCGTCGGGCTCGCCCTGGATGAGCTCCTTGCCAGAGAACGTCATCAGCGCACGTCCGTCGGCGGTGGGGTTAATGAAGCTGTCGTGCTTCTCACTGGTCACTCCGGATAGCGGCTGGAACCAGTGGGTGAAGTGCGTGGCACCAAGCTCAATAGCCCATTCCTTCATGGCGTGGGCTACGACGTTTGCCACCTCGGGGGTGATCCTTTCGCCGTTGTCTATCGCAGACTTGAGCGTCTTGTAGGTAGCGGATGGAAGCCGCTCCTTCATCACGTGGTCGTTGAATACCTTCTTACCGTATTCCTCAGATATTTTCGGCATGCCCAAACCTTTCTCGAGATTGCTCTCTCACGCTCCGTGACGATAGACCCGCAATGTTTCAGACTCTTTTCGATATTATTACGTTCGGCGAACCTACTCCTGCTCGCGATGGCGGGAATACGCTCGCTAAACTATCATTTTCAAGTGAGCTAAGTTTAACATCAGCCCCCGGCGGTGAGAGTACCGACGGGGATCTCGGCCCGCAGGAGTGGTGCAGATGCTCAACGACAGGGAGTTCGTCCTAAAACAGATCGAGGAGAGGGACATTCACTTCATCAGGCTGTGTTTCACCGACGTGTTCGGCAACCTCAAGTCGATGGCTGTTACCGACAGCGAGATTGAGAACGCCCTCGACAACGGCATGGGTTTCGACGGGTCCTACATCTCAGGCTTCAGCAACGTGGAGGAGTCAGACCTCCTGGCGTACCCGATCGCCTCGACCTTCCAAGTGCTCCCTTGGAGGCCTAGGGAAAACGGAGTGGCTAGGATGTTTTGCGAGATCAGCAATCCCGACCACACACCGTTCGAGGGTGACCCCAGAAACGCGCTCAAGAGGGTTGTGGCCCACGCCGCCTCGATGGGCTACACGGCCAACATCGGCACCGAGCTCGAGTACTACTATTTCGCCAATGAGAACAGCACCGAGCCCATCGACACCGCGGGGTACTTCGACCTTACATCCGCCGACCACGCCTCCGACCTGAGACGTTCCACGATCTTGACGCTGGAGAAGATGTCCATCCCGGTCGAATACTCCCACCATGAGTACTCGCCCTCTCAGCAGGAGATCGATCTGCGCTTCTCCGATGCGCTCTCGATGGCTGACTCCGTGATGACCTACAAGCTTGTCGTTAAGGAGATAGCTCTGGCACACGGCGTCTATGCGACGTTCATGCCGATGCCGAGAGGAGACTTCCACGGCAGCGGGATGCATATCCACCAGTCGTTGTTCAACGATGAAGACACGAACCTGTTCTTCGATCCCGATGATCCGGATGGGCTTGGTCTATCTAAGACGGCAAAGCACTACATCGCGGGGCTTTTGCGCTACGCTCCGGAGTATCTGGCGATAACCAACCAGTACATCAATTCCTACAAGCGCTTGATCTCGCGTGACGAGACCACTCGCTACGTCTGCTGGGGTCGTTCGAACCGCTCAGCGCTCATAAGGATTCCCGGCTACCGCATCGGAGAGGAGCTCGCCGCGCGTGCCGAACTACGCCTGGCAGACCCTGCCGCCAACCCCTATCTCGCCTTCGCCGTGACGCTGGCGGCCGGCATCAGGGGTATCGAGGAGGAGATGGAGCTCCCGCCGGCATGCGACGGAATGAACATCTCCAAGATGACGCACTCGGAGCTTGCCGAGGTTGGGATCGAGGCGCTGCCTTCGACGCTCTCCGAGGCCTTGGACCGCTTCGAGTCGTCGGAGTTCATGCGGAAGGTCCTCGGGGATCATATATTCAACTACGTGCTCGAGGCCAAGCGAGCCGAGTGCGACGAGTTCAACAAGACGGTAACGGAATGGGAGATAGAGAGATATCTCCATGTGCTGTGATGGTGCGAGTGTAGAAAGGCAACGGAGGTAGGCCGATGCACCAGAAGAGGATACTTGTTCTGTCTAGGCGCGGTGGGTTGCATTCTAGGATCTCCCGTTTGGTCCAGTCGATGGATGCGAAGTGCGACAGGGGCTCTGAGCCGTTGTCGGAGATCCCCGACGCCAGGGTCCCCTCGGGATACGACCTGGTGGTGGTAGACGCCTCCGATGAAGACATCGAGGCGCTGCCCGGACTCGAGGCATTTGCCCCGGAAGAAGAGGCTTTCTCGCTGCTTTTGGTGGTAGGGCGCGAACAGATGGAGGGCCTGCGCATCCCGGTGCAAATCATATGTGACTTCGCCGACAGGGAGGCCACCGACGAGGAGATGTCCGCAAGGATCAGGCACCTCCTGTGGCCTGGCGAGGAGGCCTCCGGCAACGACTTTATAAGGCAGGGCAGCCTCACCCTCAACCTGGCCACCTACCAGGTCAAGATCGATGGCGAGCCGGTGGACTTCACATATCTGGAGTACGCACTGCTGGCGTTTCTAGTTACGCACCCTGGGCGCACCTACTCCCGCGATGCGCTACTCAATCGCGTGTGGGACTTCGATTATTATGGAGGCTCGCGCACCGTCGACGTGCATGTCAGAAGGATCAGAGCCAAGCTCGGACCCGATCTGGCTCAGCACCTCAAGACAGTCAGGGGTGTCGGGTATCTCTGGAGCTTCTAGGAAGACCCGGATCCTGCCGTTGAGAGCCGTTTTTCATGATGCGCGCGAGAGCGGGACATCGATAGGAGGGCAATGAGCAGGATCGCGGTCATCGACGGAAACAGCCTCATGCACAGGGCGTTTCACGCCGTTCCCAACTACATGATGACAACCGATGGCAGGCACACCAACGCCGTCTTCGGGTTTGTCTCGATGCTTCTGAAGCTCATCGAGGACTTCAAACCAGACGGCGTGATTTGTGCATTCGACGCCGGCATCCCGGATTTCAGGTTCGAGGCGATCCAGCGCTACAAGGCGCAGCGTCCTCCCACCGATCCTGATCTCAAGGAACAATTCCCTATGATCGAGGAGCTTCTTGAGGCGATGGGCGTTCCCGTGGTGAAGGTGGAGGGTTACGAGGGCGATGACGTCCTGGGCACGCTCTCTGCGCGCGGTGACGTAGAGGGAACGGAGACCCTGCTGGTCACGGGAGACCGCGACGCCTTTCAGCTCGCCAGCGAGCATACGAAGATACTCGCCACGCTGAAAGGCCTGTCGGACGTGAAGGTCTACGGGCCGGATGAGGTTCGCGAGCGCTACGGCATAGGACCCGAGCTGGTGCCCGACTTCATCGCGCTCAAGGGTGATCCGTCGGACAACATCCCCGGTGTGCCGGGCGTTGGTGAGAAGACCGCCGCCAAACTGCTGTTGGCATACGGGTCGGCTGAAGGTGTGATCGAGCACTGCGACGAACTCAAGGGTAAGACCGCCAAAAACGTAGCGGAGAGCATCGAGGTCATCGAGGCAGGAAAGATCGTCGCCACCATCGTTCGCGACCTTGACATCGACATCGACCCAGACAAGATGCGCTTCGGCGAGTTCGATCCGTCGGAGGTGGTGGCAGCCTTCAAGTCGCTCGACATCTCCTCTCACATTCCCAGGGTGCTCGCCCTCCATATAGATGCGGAGGGGGCAAAGGGAGATGCCTCAGCTAGCGAGCCACGGGCCCTTCCCTTGCTCGAGGGTGATGAGGCGGAAGCGGCGGTGGCTGAGATGATATCCTCTGCTGCCGAGGTCTCGGTGGTTGTTGTGGAGGGCGAGGGCCAGCCGGAGGGCACGCTCTCGCTGGGGCTCGACGACGACAGCTCGGTGACGCTCATAACCTGCGATGGGGAGAGGGCCGCCGTAGTGCGTGGATCTGGCAGGCCGGAGGAGCTTTTGATCGGCCTTCTGGGATCGTGCAGGGTGGTCACCTCGGATGCCAAGGGGATGCTGCACGTGCTCTACCCGTCGGACTCCTCGATACCAAAGAAGATGGACGTGTTTGATGCGGATCCCAGCAGGATCTTCGACATCTCGATTGCCGGATACCTTATCGATTCGTCTCGTTCGAGCTTCAACATCGAGTACATGGCGCTCGAGTATCTCGGAAGGCAGCTGCCGATTCCCGAGAAGCCCGCACGGGGCAAGCCGGCGCGTGCCCTGACCGACGAGGAACTTGCGGCGAGGGCCGAGGCGGTCCTCGAGCTGTGGCCGATACTGGAGTCGCGCATGGAGGCCGATGGTGCCATGGAGTGCTTCTCTCAGATAGAGATGCCGCTGGTGCTGGTACTTACCGCCATGGAGAGGGCGGGTCTGGAGCTCCACGTGGAGCGCATATCCGAGCTCTCGTCTCGGATCTCCGTTGAGATAGATGATGTGTCGTCACGGATCTTTGATCTGGTGGGGGAGGAGTTCAATCTCGGCTCTCCCAAGCAGCTCGGCGAGGTGCTTTTCGATAAGTTGGGTCTTCCCGCCAAGAAGAAGTCTCGTCGCGGGTACTCCACCGACGCATCCGTCCTCTCTTCGTTGGAGGGGATGCATCCTGTGGTGGGGTTGGTGATTGAGTACAGGGAGCTCTCCAAGATTAAGAACACCTATCTCGATACGTTGCCCGAAATGGTCGCGGGCGATGGGCGTATACACACCACATTCAACCAAACGATAGCCGCTACTGGGCGCCTGTCGTCGTCCGAACCTAACCTTCAGAACATTCCGGTCCGCACCGAGCTGGGCAGGGAGATCCGCACTGCCTTCGGACCCTACCGCGAGATGGAGCAGCGTTGCGGCGGGGCTGTCTTCGTCTCGGCGGACTACTCGCAGATCGAGTTGAGGCTACTTGCGCACCTCTCCGGCGACGAGGGGCTCATTGCGGCTTTCAATCATGGCAGCGACTTCCATCGCTCCACCGCCGCTCGCATATTCGGCATCGATCCGGAGGAGGTCACTCCCGATCTCAGATCCCGCGCGAAGGCCGTCAACTTCGGAATCGTCTATGGGCAACAGGCCTTCGGTCTCTCGAATTCGCTTTCGATTCCTATGCGCGAGGCGCAGGAGATGATCGATCGTTACTTTAGGGCCTATCCGGGCGTTCGCTCTTACCTTGACGGCCTCGTCGAGCATGCTCGCGAATTTGGCTGGGTAGAGACGCTCTACGGCCGCAGGCGTCGCATCCCCGAGATTCACTCCAGAAACGTCGTGCAGCGCGGTGCCGCCGAGAGGACCGCGATGAACCACCCCATGCAGGGTAGCGCCGCCGACATCATCAAGATGGCGATGATCTCGGTGGAAAGCAGGCTTGCGAAAGAGGGGTTCGAGTCGGTCATGATGCTGCAGATCCACGACGAGCTGGATTTTAGCTGCCCCGTCTCCGAGACCGAGAGGTTATCCGAGATGGTGATGGAGGAGATGTCCGGGGTGGCGCAACTCAAGGTGCCGCTTGTGGTGTCGGTGTCGGTTGGAAGCACCTGGGCTGAGACCAAGTAGACCTTTCCAATAAGATCCAATAAGAGATGGGGGAGGATCCGATTTCAGATCCTCCCCTTTATGCGCTTGGGGGCGTCCTTGCAGCGCCGGACTACTCCTCGTATACGTTCTTGAAGGCGTTGAAGGCCTTGTCGAGACCCTCAGAGAGTGGGGTGTACTCGAATCCGAACGTCCTTGCGAACTTGGTGCCGTCGGACAGCTCGTCGTTGTCGAGCGGGTAGGGCAGCCCGATGCCCTCGTCGTAGGTCTGCCTGACGGTGACGTCGATAGTGGGGAAGTCCTTGCCCCACCAGCGCCTCAGCTCATCGTAGAAGACGTCGTAGGTGACGACCTCGGGGGCAGAAATATTGAAAATCTCGTCGTATGCCCGCTCGTCCCCGATGCACGCGGTGATTGCGTTGGCCACGTCTCCCACGTAGACGAAGCTAAAGTGGGAGGTGGAATCGGTGATTCGTTCTACCGGTTTGCCGTGCATGATCTTCTCGATGAACCAGCTCTCCCTAGGAGCGTAGTTGAACGGTCCGTAGATGCAGCTCGGGCGGATGATCGTGTAGGGGATGCCATGCTTTTTGCACGACTCGATCAGCTCGGTTTCGAGGATGGCCTTGCCGCAGACATACTGCGATATCACGTCGTCGTCGGACTCGTAGATCACGGTGTCGGTCTCCACCTTGCAACCGCTCTCGTTTGGGTCGTAGACGCTGGCGGTGCCCACGTAGATGTACTGCCCAATCCTGTCGTGAAGTGCCTCGACTATCGGTGAGATCTCACCTGGATTGTAGGCGCAGAAGTCGACCAGGGCATCGTAGTGGACATCGGGGACGATGCTCGCGAGTTTCTCTACGTCATGTCTGTCACAGCGGTACTCGTGCACACCCTCCTTGTTCAGCGGTAACCTGCCTCTGTTGACTAGGTGAAGCTCGGGATCGCCCGCCCTGGATGCGAAGATCGAGAACACCCTCCCAAGGAAGTAACTTCCCCCGATAACTAGAACCTGCTTTGCCATGTGAACCTCCTGGCTTGCTGTTTCCGGGACGTTGCTCGTCCCGTGTTCCTCCCTATGGATGGTTTGTGATTACAGTCTAATTGGAAAAGGCGATCAAAGAGGGGACGTGCGTCATTCTGTGGGACTGATTCCGAGGAAGGCCATTGCGCATCGAAGCCCGTCGATCGCGCTCGACATTATCCCACCAGCGTAGCCGGCCCCCTCGCCGCAGGGATAGATGCCGGGGACGCTGGATTGTAGGGTGTCTCGGTCGCGCAGGATTCTTACCGGAGCTGACGATCGGGTCTCGACTCCGGTGAGCACGGCGTCTGGCATGTCGAATCCGGCTATCTTTTTACCCAGGATCGGAAGCGCATCTGCCATCGTGTCCACGACGAATTTCGGGAGCACACGGGAAAGGTTGGTCCACTTAACGCCCAGAGGATAGCTCGGCTCGACGCTTCCGCTTCGTTTACTGGCTCTGCCTGAAAGGAGATCGCCCACGAGCTGGGCGGGTGCCATGTATTCCGAGCCTCCCGCTTCAAACGCCGCCCGTTCCCATCTGCGCTGGAACTCGATTCCGGCAAGGACCCCGCCCGATCCGAAGTCGTCGGGTCCCACACCTACGAGAAGGGCCGAGTTGGCGTTGTTCCCGTCACGGGCGAATCTGCTCATCCCGTTGACGACCAGGCCGCCGGGCTCGCTGGCGGCCGCCACTACCTGTCCCCCAGGGCACATGCAGAAGGTGTAGGCCGATCTCCCGGAGTCAAGGTGACAGGAGAGCTTGTAGTCTGCGGGGCCGATGGCTGGGTGATGGCGAGCAGTGCCGTACTGTGCCTCGTCGATCGTCTCCTGGGGATGCTCGATGCGGGCTCCTATCGAGAACGGCTTGCGCTCCATCGCAAGGCCGCTTTCCAGGAGCATCGCGTAGGTGTCCCTCGCGCTGTGCCCGATAGCCAAAAATAGCGTTCCACACGCGATCTCGTCACTGGAACCGTCGTCATGCTGAAGTGTTATGGACCCAAGCGACCCGTCTGTACGAAGGGTCATGTCTACAAACCTTGTCTTGAATGCGAACTCTCCGCCGAGAGACTCTATCCTGCGCCGCAGCGAGTTCACCACACCGGGCAGGAGGTCGGTTCCGATATGGGGCTTGGCCTGCCAGAGGATCTCCTCCGGAGCGCCTGCGTCTACGAATGCGCGCAGGACGGTCGTGGAAAGCGGGCTGGACACCCCGGTGGTGAGTTTGCCGTCGGAGTAGGTCCCGGCCCCGCCCTCGCCGAACTGCACGTTGGCATTCTCGTCGAGCTCTCCGCAACCCTCGAATCTCGCGATCGCCTTGGCGCGCTTGGAGACCTCGGGGCCACGCTCTATCACCATGGGGCTTTTGCCGGCGCTGGCCAGCGCCAGAGCCGCGAACAGCCCGGCGGGTCCGCTTCCAACCACCACAGGCCGACTCTGCGATCCGCACTCTGCCGTGGTGGGGAGTCTGCCGGCATCTCTCATCGACTCGATCTGCAAAAGTGCGTCGGGAGGCGGCCATTCGATTAGTTTGGCGCAGGAGCTTTGCTCTGCAAGGCTGCGCTCGTCGTAGGCGCTCGCGAGTTCCACGTAGGCCGATGCCTCGAAGTGCACCTCGGATCTCCTCCTGGCGTCGATGGATCTTCTTGCAAGGGAGGAGAACGCGATTTCTGAACGGGAGATCCCCAGCCGCCTCGCTGCTGCGCAGGCGAGCATCTCCGGGTCGTTGGCGATGCCGAAGTCCAGGGGGAGTTTGATGCCCGTGACTCTAAGCATCTACGCCACCTGCGTCGCGTATGATCTGCATTCCTT
>CAYRYP010000006.1:0-17415 GCA_964428485.1 uncultured Coriobacteriaceae bacterium | reverse complement strand
GTGGGCGATCGCCGCCGGGTCAGCCTCCGAGACCTTGGCGCCTTCGTTTAGGCCGCACAGCGGCAGCACGGCGCGGATCACGTCGCGGAGGAGCAGTCCGTCCAGGGCACGGATCATCGGAGGAGCGAAGGACGATCCGGTCTCGCTCACTCGCTGCAGACGGTCGCGTATCTCCACAATCAGCTCATCTTTCGCGATCGATGGGAGCATGTCCACCACCGCAGTGTCTCCGGGTCGCGCCACCCTAGAGGCGTCGAAGACCACGATGCCGCTGATGCCGTACTTGCGAAACAGAATCTCGCCCTCCATACGGTAGGAGCAGGTGTTGTCAGGGCGCATCACGGAGAGCTCGCATCTCGTGCGTATGCCGTCCATCTGTCTCACCGTCTGCCTTTGTGTGCGGAGAGGGCCGAGCACGGGCCTGTATGCGCAAGACTCGATCCCGAGTTCTAGGGCTGGTTCGGTTCCCGCGCATGCGAGCACCACGGCATCGGCGCTGAACACCCTGCCGTCATCGCATACGACGAGCCATCTGCCATCCTCCATCCTCCGCACGGATTCCGCTTTGCATTCGCAGATGGGCTTTACACCGAGGTCGCAGCATGTCCCCACCAAAACGTCGACGACCGATCGCGCCTTGTTGGTCATTGGGTAGACCCTTCCTTGGGAGTCCTCGTAGGTCATGAGGCCTAGATCGTGGAAGAAGCTGCGTATCTCCTCGTGCCCCCTGCCGGAACAGACCGTCTCGGCGAGTTGTGCGCCGTGCCATCCGGGAAGTCCGGTTGCCTCCTCGATGGTCGAGCCGTCGCGGATGGCGGTGTTGGTGAGGTTGCATCTGCCGTTGCCGGTCCGAAGGAGCTTTCGCGCTGGTTTTGAATCGGCCTCCAGAAGGGTGACGTTGGCTCCCGATCCGGCAGCTGCGATAGTCGCAACAAGTCCGGAGGCCCCGGCGCCGACCACCACGACCAGCTTTTTCGTATCGAAGTGTGAAGACACCGAATCCCCCCGTTCACAAGAGGCTCCGCACACCGGATAGCCGTTCCGTTACACGCACGGGTCGGGCTTTCTGCCCCACGTAACTCGCGTCCGGACAGTACCCCTCCCGCGCACCAGAATGTAATCATCTTGCGAGTCGATTATATTTGTGCGAGCAGGTGTTTCACCTTTTCCTTTCGGAGGCGGGCATATGGACAAACCGAGGCGCTTCTATGCGGATGACGGAACTATCCTTCCGGATCCGATGACGGGCGAGAGGCCCTTGTTCATACCGAGTAACGTCGAAGGCTACCGCCCCGCATACGATGGCTGCGAGGTGATAGACGCCAACCTGGTGCTAGAGGGCGGGTCGATGCGGGTGCAGTTCACCGCTGGAGTGCTCGACTTTCTCTCCGACATGGGAGTCTTCCCGAGAGACGTGATCGGAGTCTCTGCCGGAGCGCTCTCGGGGTTCAACTACATAGTGGGCGCCCGTGGGCGCACCTGCGCGCTCAACATCGGCTTCATAGACGACAAGCGCTACATGAGCCTATGGTCCTACATCCACACGGGAAACGCATTCGGCGCCGAGATGAGCTTCCACGACATCCCGTTTGAGATGCTGCCCTACCAGCCATGGGAGTTTGCGGACTCGCCCTGCAGGCTCACGGCGGTGGTCTCAAACGTCCGCACCTGCCAAGCGGAGTATCACGTCATCGACGACCCGATTTCGGGCATGGACTACCTGCGGGCATCTGCCGCCATGCCGTTTGTTTCGCAGATGGTTGAGATCGACGGGGAACTCTACCTCGACGGCGGTGTATGCGACACCATACCCGTGGACTACTCACTGTCCACCGGGGTGGAGAAGCAGATCGTCGTGCTTACGCAGGACCGCACCTTCGTACAGCAGCGCAACCGCGCCAACGACCTCTCCAAGATCTGGTACAGGGACTACCCAGAGTTCGCCATCGCTGTTCGCAAGCGCTATCAGCTGGTTAATTCCTCTAGGATGAGGTGCTTCAGGCTCGCGCGTGAGGGGAGGATCTTTCTGATCATGCCCCCGAAGCGCATACACCTCGACACACTGGAGCATGATCTCAGAAGGCTCTACGAGGTCTACGAGATGGGATATGCGCAGGCTGCCTCGCAATGGGACGACCTCCAGAGGTACCTCGGCATCTAATCTACGTGTCTAGAATGCGCGCATGTCGACTTCCGAGAGCATGTGCGCAGGCACCACCGATTCGATCACTCGGCGGTAGAGGTAGAACATGTCAGGGGAGTAGAAGTATCTGTTTCGCTTCCGTTTGTCCAGTGGGCGGAGGATGCCTTTGTCTACCAATTTCTTGATGGCGTCGTTGGCGGCGGGCATAGTTTTGCCGCACCTCATCGATACGTACCTGGTGTTGACGATCGGATAGTCCATCAGGTCGCGCAGCATAATGTCACAAGTGTCGTCATGCCTAGTCTTGGGCATCATCGTGCGCCACTTGCTCTCTATACTGCGGAAGGCCTTCTCGAGGTTGGAGACCAACTCGACCTCCCTTATGAGCATATTGACGCCGCGGCAGATCCACATTTCGAGCGGGTTTTGTCTAGTCGGAGCCTGCTGGCTGGAGTTTAGATCCCGATTTTCTTCATCGTCGGTCTTCACCATGTTAATCAGGGAATCAAGTGCCACTGTGACCATTAGGTTTGGGGCAAACCGCCTCTTGGCGAAGATCTTGCAAGCCATCTGCCTTCCCAACGCGTCGGTTTTGGATCTAAACGGCTTGATCCAGTTGATCTGGAAATGAGCCAGCCCGGCCTGGATTTGTGGGGTGTAGTAGTTGGTGTTGCAGAAATCGCAGAAGTCATTCATGTACTCGTCGATGTGCTCACTAGGTAGCACTCCGGCTAGAGGGAAGCTGCTGCGCGAGCCCCGAAGGTCATCGCCGTCGCTCGTGCGGTACTCGCGGGCAGAGGCCTCGTTTTTAGAGTAGTTCAGCTCCTCGTAGATCTCTGCAACCGACTCGGGCGTGAACGTGAAGTCCGATGCATCTTTGCGAGAATTGTGCTCCCCGAGGTACTCCCGGTACTGTATCGCCCTGTTGGTGGAGTTTCTGCTCACCTTAGGTTGATCGAGCTTCTTGCCACGCAGCCTTATGGAGCTGAGTAGCACGCCCAACATATCAACGGGTGCCCCGTCGAGCAGTGTCGAGGCCATCGACTCCAGGTTGAGCAGCATATTATGCAGCGTGTCGGAGTAAGGTCCGGCCCTAGCGCGCTCGTCTGCTCTGGTGAACTCGCGTTCGCTCTTGGATATGAGCTGGAGCATGCTGGGGCTGAACAGCTTGGGTCGCTTGGAGATGAGGGTGGGAGTGTAATGGAGGTTGATCTTGGGGTCTGATTTCACCTTAGGAATGCCAAATCTAGACGACTTCATATGGATCATCGCCTAACTGAGTCCCGAGGCACATTCGACGACTGCCTAGGCCTCTGTCAATTTGCCGATAGGATGCTTCGAGGGGATGTCTTTTTGGAACCTTGAGTAAATTATACGCCCGTATCCGGGGTCTTTAGCTTAAAAAGCAAGGTGCACCCATTCTTTGGGATAAGGGCATTGTTCTTAGCAATTAACCGACGATTTTTGAATGAGCACAGGAATTAATGCGGCCACGCGCAAGTCCGGAGCCATCTTGCTATCTGACGATTCTATTCCAAGAATCGCTCTTCCGGCACGGGCATATCTGCGATAATGGAGCGTCGAGTGCGCTTCTGGCGGGGAGGTTTCTCGTCGCGCGCCCGGGCGGTGCGTGGGCACCGTTTCAGTCGGTTCTCTTATGGGAGGCATTTGGAAAATGTCAGTGGTTGAGACAATCGAGGATATCTACAGCGAGGGGCTTGCGGCCATATCCGCCGCTGCCACCACTGCTGAGCTCGATTCCGTTAGAGTTGGGATTCTTGGTAAGAAGGGGTCGCTCACCGCGATCCTGCGCTCGATGTCGGAGATACCTAAGGAGCAGAAGGCAGAGGTCGGCAAGTCGGCCAACATCGCCCGGAAGGGCATCGAGGAGGCGCTGGCAGCTAGGTTCGACGAGCTTTCGGCCGCCGAGCTCGAGCAGCGCATGGCCGGCGAGGCGATCGACGTTACCATGCCCGGAAGGGCGCGCCCAATAGGTACCAGGCACCTGATAGCCAATGTCGTCTCCCAGATCTCAGACATCTTTATCGGACTTGGGTACTCGATCATGTCGGGTCCAGAGGTCGAGACCACCTACTACAACTTCGAGGCGCTCAACACTCCGCCCGACCACCCCTCGCGCGGTCTGGCGGACTCCTTCTATATCAGGGACGCCTCCGGGGCCAAGACCAACGTCAGGGGAGAGTCGGATGTGCTCCTTCGCACCCAGACCTCAGGTGTGCAGATCCACGCGATGGAGCAGCGCCGTCCCCCGATCTACGTGATCGCGCCGGGCAAGGTCTACAGGAAGGACGTGCCCGACCCCTCCCATCTTCCGCAGTTCACCCAGGTTGAGGGGCTCGTAGTCGACAAGGGGATCACCTTCGGTGACCTCAAGGGCACCCTCGACTACTTCTGCAAGGCGATGTTCGGGCCCGATCGCGAGACCCGCTTCCGCCCACACTTCTTCCCGTTCACCGAGCCTTCGGCCGAGGTGGATGTCAGTTGCATGATCTGCCACGGGGAGGGGTGCAGGTTTTGCAAGGGAACCGGATGGGTAGAGGTGCTCGGCTGTGGTATGGTCGACCCCAACGTCTTTGGATTCGTGGATATCGACCCCGATGAGTACACGGGCTTCGCGTTTGGCATGGGGGCCGAGAGGATAGCGTGCCTCAAGTACAACGTGGCTGACCTCAGGATGCTCGTCGAGGGCGACATGAGGTTTCTCAGGCAGTTCTAAACCTCAAGGGAGGATGCTTTTAACATGCTCGTTTCCATGAAATGGCTCAAGACGATGGTCGAACTCCCCGAGGAGGCCGGCAACGTCAAGGCGTTATGTGACAGGCTCGACATGACCGGCACAGGAGTCGAGGGCGTCGAACAGACAGGAGCGGCGCTCAATCACGTGGTGGTCGGACGGATACTCACCAAGGAACGTCATCCCGACTCCGATCATATGTGGGTCACCACCGTCGACGTAGGGGAGCGCAACCTGGACTCCGACGGCAATCCCACTCCGCTTCAGATCGTCTGCGGAGCGCAGAACTTTGAGGCCGGCGACAAGGTCGTTGTGGCCATGATCGGAGCCGTCTTGCCGGGGGACTTCAAGATAAAGAAGTCGAAGCTCCGCGGGGTCGAGTCGTTCGGAATGAACTGCTCCGGGCGAGAGTTAGGGTTATCGGCAGACCACGAGGGGATCATGATTCTTCCCGCCGACGCCCCGGTTGGCATGGCCGCCGCCGATTACCTCGGAGTGGGCGACACGATCCTCGACCTTGAGATCACCCCCAACAGACCCGACTGCATGTCGATGCTCGGCATGGCCCGCGAGATGGGTGCGATCTACGACGTCGATATGACGTTCGAACCTCCGGTACTGGTGGAGTCTGGGGAGGACATCTCCGGAAAGGTCAGGGTCACGATCGACGATCCGCAGAGGTGCCCCCGCTACACTGCAAGGGTCATCGAGAACGTCAAGGTCGGCCAGTCTCCCGCTTGGATAGCAGAGCGAATTGCAGCAAGCGGCGCCCGTCCCATCAATAACGTGGTCGATGTCACCAACTATGCGCTCTTCGAGCTCGGTCAGCCGTTGCATGCCTTCGACATGGACTGCTTCGCGAAGGATGCCGACGGCATGGTTCACGTGGTGGTCAGGAAGGCGCACGAAGGAGAGCCCTTCACCACGCTCGACGGGATGGATCGCATACTCACCGACGACATGACGGTCATAGCTGACGGAAACACGCCATGCACTTTCCCGGGCGCAGACCCCGCCTCTGGCACGCCGGTGGCGCTCGCGGGTGTGATGGGCGGTCTCTACAGCGAGGTTACCGAGAAGACCACCACCGTCCTGCTCGAATCCGCAACGTTCAATGGGGGATGCACCTCCCGCACCAGCCGCAACCTCCAGCTCTTCAGCGAGTCGTCGGCGCGCTACGAGCGCGGTGTCGACGCGGCTACCTGCGACCTGTTCAGCGGTTATGCCGCCTCTCTCATGGCAGAGGTATCCGGTGGAAACGTCTGCCCGGGGATTATCGATGAGTATCCGATCCCCGCAGTAAAGCCGCACCTCGAGCTTCGCGCGCAGAGGTTGCGCGAGTTCATCGGTGCGCCCATCGAAAACGACGACATCACGAGGATCCTCACTCGCCTTGGGTGTGTGGTTGAAACCACCGGTGATACCGACGTGTTCTCTGTGATCGCTCCGACCTTCCGCCCAGACCTCACCCGAGAGGTCGACCTCTACGAGGAGGTTCTGCGCCTTTGGGGAACCGAGAGGGTGGAAGATACCCTTCCTTCTGGTTCCACCGCCGGTGGCTACACACCCGAGCAGGCCAGGAGCAACCAGATCGGTGCGATCATGCGTGCCTGTGGCGTCAATGAGACACTTACGTACTCGTTCGTTCCCGACGACGACAAGGAGCGCTCGAGGATGGCGGGTGTCGCGCGCGGCATCGATGTGGAGATCATCAACCCCATAAGCTCCGAGATGAGCGTGCTTCGCCACACCCTGATCCCCGGACTCATGCGCTCGGTGGCCTATAACCAGAGCAGGGGGGTAGCAAACATCCACCTATACGAGATGGGATCGGTGTTCGAGGGCGTGGAGGGGCGTCCGCAGCCAGAGGAGCCCACAAGGCTCGCCTGCGTGCTCGCCGGCTCCTGGGCCGACGATGGTTGGAACCAGGACAACCGTCCGATCGACTTCTTCGATGCCAAGGGGATCATAGAGGATATCTTCCGCGAGCTGGCCATCCCGAAGATGCGTTTCAGGGCGCTCAATCCCGATGATGCCCCGTGGCTTCAGCCCGGTGCCTCGGCCGAGGTTATGTCGGGCAAGCGTCGCATCGGGTGGGCGGGGCTCATGCACCCGGAGGTCTGTAGCGCCTTCGAAGCCAACGCACCTGTGGTGGCCTTCGAGCTCGACGCCGACGCATTGATCGTGCTCGCTCAACCCGCGCGTCCTTACGTGGATATCCCGCAGTTCCCGTCCGTGGACATGGACATGGCCATAGTCGTTGACGAGTCGGTAACATGCCAGGACATAACCAATGCCATTACCTCTGCCGCAGGATCGATGCTCGAGTCTGTAAGACTTTTCGATGTCTACCGCGACGAGGAGAAGCTCGGGCCGGGGGTCAAGTCGATGGCATTCTCCATCGTCTACCGAGATCCTTCCAAGACGCTCACCTCCGAAGAGGTCGAGAAGCGCCATGAGAAGATGGTGCAGAAGGTCTGCAGGGCAACTGGGGGCCATATCAGGGACTAGTCCCCGATCGAAGCCCACGCCGCTTTTGGGCGCGAGGCATACAAGATGAAAAAAGAGGAGGGGGGGTGCCTAGGCGCTCCCCTTATTCGCAGATGTGGTTCATCCCCATATCTAGGATGTTGGTCACGTGCTCGTCGCACAGCGAGTAGCGCATCGATCTGCCACTTCTTGTGAATTTGACCAGGCGTGCCTGCTTCAGCGTGCGCAGGTGGTGGGAGACGGCGGACTGCGACATGTCCACGGCTTCAGATAGCTCCGAGACGCTCAGCTCTCCCGCGGTCAGCGCGTACAGGATCTTTATCCTGGTGGTGTCCGCGAAGACCCTGAATAGGTCGGAAAGATCGTAGAGGGCCTCCTCGTTTTCGAGCATCTGTCTGGCGGCCTCGATGCTGCCAGCGCTCTCCCAGCCACTACTTTTGGTCACCTGTGTTGAGGTCCCCTCCATACACCTGCCCCCTGCTCCGCTTGCATTGGCCCTTCGTCCGACGCACAGGGCGCCTACGCTCACATGCATTCTATACTCGATTCCAGCGAACCCAAAACCCAGATGCCCCGATCGCCGTTGTGGCGGGGGTTGTTGGGAAGATCTCGCTTCGCCTTACAGATCATGGTTCATCCACGAACTTGCAGAGGTACCGCTCATGATTGCCGTTATCGGACTTGGTTTCGTAGGCCTCACCGCAGCCGTCGGTTTCGCGGAGAAGGGCGCTCGGGTCTTCGGGATCGAGATAGACGAGTTCCGCGCGGACCTCATTCGCAGGGGGAAGATCCCCTACTACGAACCCGGGTTGGACGATGCGCTGGCACGCAACCTCAACACCAGCTTTAGCGTCGTTGGAGACATCGACTACATACCCGATGGTGTCGACTTGGTTCTCGTGTGCACTGGTAGCCCCAGGATGATCGACGGGAGTCTGGACTACTCCAGGATCCTAAACGCGATAGACGGGATAATCGATGCTGGGTTCGAAGACTACCTCGTGCTTGCCATCAAGACCACGCTCCCTCCGGGAACCATGGACGGGGTTATCATCCCGTTTCTGCGCGAGCGCGGAATCGAGCCGGGGGTTGATATGGGCATAGCCTTCCTGCCGGAGTTCACTAGGGAGGGCAAGTGCTGGGACGACTTCACCAATCCCAGCAGGGTCGTGCTTGGCGTGCAGAACGACCGGGACACCGAGATACTGCGTGGCTACTACGAGCCCTTCGATGCACCGATCATGCCAGTGTCGCTGAAGACAGCTGAGTTTGTGAGCTACATGTCCTCCACGCTTCTAGCGACGATGATCAGCTACTCCAACGAGATGGCGCAGGCCGCCAAGGCCATCGGTGGAATCGACATTCAGGGGGCGTTTCATATCCTCCAGATGGACCGCAGGTGGTCGGACAACACGATGAGGGGCTACGTCTACCCGGGATGCGGCTTTGGTGGGGTGAGGCTTCCCAAGGACACCTCTGACTTCGTAACCATCGCCCGTCGCCACGGTGCCCGCACCGATCTTCTGGAGTGCGTGCTGCGCGTCAACGAGCTGATAACACCGAGGATCTGCGACGAGATAGCCGCTCAGGCTACCACCGACCAGAAGCTCGGCATATTGGGGCTTACCTTCAAGGAGGGTTCCGGTGATGTCCGCAACTCCGCCTCGGCCAAGATCATAGACGGCCTTCTGGCTCGCGGCTTCACCAACATCTACGCATACGACCCCATATCCAACGACGAGTACGCGGTCGTCTACAGGCAGAACATCAAGTACTGTTTCAGCATGCGCGAGATCTGCGACATCTGTGACGTCCTGATCATCGCCACTCCATGGAGGCAGTTCAAGGTGATTCGCTACTACGCCAAGGACAAGACGATCATCGACTGCCGATACATGCTCCCGGAGGACGGGACGGACATAGCTCTGTAGCGTCCGGGTCCTGCCGTTCTGTGCTCGGCACTTGCGAGCCGAAGCCGTCGAGTCCGGTGGCTGTTCGGGCTAGTACCTGTTGTCGTAGATCCTGGTGGACTTCTTCTCCGACCTCGGGAGCTCCCCAGTCATCACGGCCTTCGCGTTGATCTTTATACCGATGCGGTTCTTGAACACGGTCTCCACCTGCTCCTCCACGGTGGGGAAGTCGTGCGGGTCGAGTTCGGTCTCGAAGAAGAGCGTCAGGATGTCGCGCCCGTCCAGGTGGTCGATCATCACCTGGTACTCACTGCTGGCATCAGCGATAAGGGCCAGCACCTCCTCGAGCTGGGCGGGGAAGATGTTGACGCCCTTAACCTTGAACATGTCATCGGTGCGCCCGATAAGGGTGTCGATCCTGGGGTAGTGGCAACCACAGGCGCACTGCTCGGGGATTATGCGCGACAGATCGTGCGTTCTGTATCTGATCAGCGGCGCGCCCTCCTTGTGAAGCGTCGTGATCACCAGTTCGCCCACCTCGCCGTCTGGCACCTGCTCGCCGGTCTTGGGATCGATCACCTCTATGTAGATGAAGTCATCCCAGTAGTGCATGCCCTTGCCTTCGTCGCAGCTAATACCGATTCCCGGACCGTAGATCTCGGTGAGTCCGTATATGTCGTAGAGCCTGACCCCAAGCTCGTTCGCGATCCTGGTCCTCATCTTCGACCCCCATCTCTCGGAGCCGATGAGCGCGCGTTTGAGCTTTATCTGGTCGCCGATACCCCTCTTGGCGATCTCCTCGGCCAGAAGCAGCGCATAGCTGGATGTGGCGCAGAGCACCGTCGACTGCATGTCGATCATCATCCGCAGCTGCTTGTCGGTGTTGCCGGGCCCCATAGGGATCGCCATCGCGCCGAGCGCCTCCGCGCCAGCCTCGAACCCCAGTCCTGCAGTCCAAAGACCGTACCCGGGTGTGATGTGGATCCTGTCGGTAGCGGTTACGCCAGCCATCTCGTAGCAGCGTTTGAACATGAAGGCCCAGTCCTCGATGTCCTTTTTGGTGTAGGGGATGATCACCGGGGTGCCGGTGGTGCCCGATGAGGAGTGGATCCTGATGATCTTCTCGTCCGGGACAGCCTGGAGACCGAGTGGATAGGCGTTGCGGAGATCGGCTTTAGTGGTGAAGGGCAGCTGCCTAAAGTCTTCGACGGTGGCGACCTTAGAGACGTCGATGCCGTCGAATTTGTTCCGGTAGAACTCGCTTCTGTCCTTGATCGAGCCTAGAAGCTCGCGGATGAGGGGCATCTGCTCTTCTGTGATCTCCACTCTCGCACACCGTGCCTTTCCTGGGTCATGCGCACCCGCTTCTGTTCGGGTGCCATGCGAACAACTATGAAGGTCCGACGCTCATCGCGGTCGGATCTGATACCGAACCGCCTAATGATATCATCGGATTCTATGCGAGCGGCTTTTCCGGACGTTTCTGAAATAACGGGCGGCAAGGTCGCCACTGCACAAGGAAGAGGAAACTAGTTCGAGGGGGAGTGGGTGCGACTGATGCCAGCAAGGCTTCTCACGGGCAACGAGTCGATGGGCCTAGGCGCCATAGCGGCCGGCGTCAACATCGTCTGTGGATATCCCGGAACGCCGTCCACAGAGGTTCTCGAGACCGTTGCGGCGAACAACCCGGGCCAGGCGATACATGTGGAGTGGTCCACGAACGAGAAGGCGGCGCTCGAGCTCGCCGCTGGGGCGTCTTACTGCGGGGCGAGATGCCTCGTGACCATGAAGCAGGTGGGTCTCAACGTTGCCACCGACCCTTTGATGAGTCTGCGTTACATCGGCGTCAAGGGCGGTCTGGTTCTGCTGGTCGCCGACGATCCGGGACCGATCTCGTCGCAGACCGAGCAGGACACCCGCAGGTTCGCCTCCTACTCGAAGGTGCCGGTGCTCGATCCCTCTACCACCCAGGAGGCCTACGAGATGATGATAGCGGCCTTCGGGATATCCGAGCGCTACGAGACCCCTGTTATAGTGCGCCCGACCACCAGGATCAGTCACGGCGGCGGGCTTTTGGACCCCGCCTCTCCAGACGATTACAAGGCGCATCCCATAGTGGGCTTCGAGCGCGACCCAAAGTGGGTGATCTTTCCTAAAAGGGCACTTGCTGCGCACAGGAAAATCGTCGCTGACCTGCCGGTTATCTCCGCCGAATTCGATAGCTCACGGTTTAACTCCGCAAATGACATCCACATCGGAGGATGTGCGGGCGCGGCTCCAGGCACCCCTCGGGTAGGAATCGCTACAGGTGGCACTTCCTTCGCCTATCTCTCGGAGGCGCTGCGTCGCCCCGAGGCCCTCGGGATCGATCCCGATGGGGAGGGGGTGGATCTGAGGATCCTCAAGGTGGGGACACCCTACCCGTTCCCGGACGGGTTGGGCAGGAGCTTCTTGGAGGGGCTGGATGAGGTCCTTTGCCTTGAGGAGCTCGACGGCGTAATAGAGGACGCTCTCGTGTCTATCTGCGGGCATGAGCATCTCCCGGTCCGAGTACACGGCAGGCACGACGGACTTTCCAACGCGACTGGCGAGAACTCTGCCGACACCGTTCTAGAAGACATGGGGGAGTTTCTCTCCCGTGCGGGCCTGGCGTCATCTCGTCCCGCCTGTGGGGAGACGGACTCCTCCGATGCCGACCTCGCATCATCGCTTCCGCCTCGGCCTCCGGTGCTGTGCGCGGGATGCCCGCACAGAGGTGCATTCTTTGCGGTCAAGCGCGCGTGCAAGGGCAAGAAGGCGTTCTTCTCCGGCGACATCGGCTGCTACACGCTCGGAAACGCGATGCCGCTCGATATGGTGGACAACTGCCTGTGCATGGGCGCGGGCATAACCATGGCACAGGGCATGAAGGTGGCCGAGCCCGATGCGGAGAGCTTCGCCTTCGTCGGGGACTCGACTTTCTTCGCTTCTGGGATCACCGGAGTTGTGAACGCTGTGTACAACGGAAACGACATCAATCTGATGGTGCTCGACAACTCCACCACCGCCATGACGGGGCACCAACCCCATCCAGGCACCGGGGCCAGGATGTCGTTGCGTCCCGATGGCAAGGTCAGCGCGGAGCCGATCTCCATACGTGCGATCCTCGAGGCCATCGGAGTATCGCCGGTGCTTGAGTGCGACCCGTGCGATCTTGAGGAGTCGGTCAGGTGTGTTGAGGAGGTTATGGATACCCCCGGGACCTCCGCCATCATATTCAAGTCTCCCTGCGTGGCGATCGTGAAGAGGTCGGCCTGCGCGCATGTCGAGCAGGAGCGCTGCACTACCTGCTACAAGTGCATCCGGGAGCTGGGTTGTCCGGCTATATCCATCACGGGTGGCGATGTCGAGATAGATGGCTCGCAGTGCAACGGATGCGGGCTCTGCGTGCAGGTGTGCCCGTTCGACGCTATCGAGGTCGAGGAGGTTTCGCGATGAGGCAGATCATTCTCGCCGGGGTAGGCGGGCAGGGGATACTCCTGGCCTCTAGGGTGCTCGCGAACGCCGCTGCGGATGCGGGCCTGGAGGTTCGCACCGCGGAGACGATAGGGATGGCCCAACGCGGTGGGAGCGTGGTCACGCACGTGAGGATCTTCGAGCGCGGGCAGGAGGTCCTCTCCTCAATGATCCCCACCGGGCAGGCAGATGTGATAGTGGCCTTCGAGCCCGGCGAGGCGATAAGATCCCTGCCTCTGCTGAGACACGGCGGGGGAGTGGTGGTGCCCGATATAGGGGTGTGTCCCTCGATGTCGTCTCCCAAAGAGGTTGTCTACGACGTCGATCGGATACTCTCAACGCTCTCTGAGCTGGAGACCTCGGGGCGCATCGGGTGTCTGATCAGTGTGGAGGCCTCGCGCATCTGCTCCGAATGCGGAAGCAGGAAGGTGCTCAACACCGTGATGCTGGGCGCGGCCGCCTCTGCCGGGTTGGTGGGATTTGACCCTCAGGAGATCTCCCTGGCACTGCGTAGGAGCGTCAAGCCTGCATTCCTTGAGCTCAACGAGAGGGCGTTGGAACTCGCGTCGGCGTAGCGGGGGAGATATGGCGAGTTCGGGCGCATCGTGTCGCGTCAGATGTTAACATCTTCTCGTCACTAAACCGTTCCATTGATGCGGTTGCCCCCGAATCGAAAGGAATCAGCAATGGACGAGGTCTACGAGTTTCTCAAGAAGGCAGGCTTCTACTACATCGCCACCGTCGAGGGCGACCAGCCCAGGGTCCGCATCTTCGGGACCATAGATAAGTTCGAGGACAAGCTCTACTTCCAGACTGGCTCCCCGAAGGATGTTAGCAAGCAGATCAAAGCCAACCCTAAGGTCGAGATCTGTGCCTTCATTGACGGAGAGTGGATCAGGGTTGCCGGAAAAGCCTACCTCGACGAGCGCATCGAGCCCCAAAAGCACCTTCTCGACGCTTATCCCGAGCTTCAGGACCGCTATCAGCCCGGAGACGGCATCAACGAGGTCTTCTACCTCGAGGACGTTACCGCCTCTTTCTGCTCCTTTACCTCCGAACCCAGGGTCGTCACCTTCTAATCCTGAGATAAAGGCAGAGAGCATCCGTCTCGCGCCGGTTCCTCAGTGGGGCCGGCGCTTCGCATCCTCTGAAAGAATCGCCTTACATCTGTAGAGTTCGTGGAGAATCGCATAGATAGAACCGCTTACAGAGGGAGAACTCATTCAGACCTCTGTCGATTGCGTGAATAGTTGCCGCGTTTTTGAGAGTTTGCTACGATCCAATTGTTTCTGCACGTTCGAAACAACCCCTGCGGGGGGATCTGAAAACCTGAATAATCGCAGCGCAAACGTACCAGTCGGGCCAGTAAGCACCATCTTTAGCTCGTCTAATCAACGCCATTTTTACGGTCGTGCCCAATACGAGTGCGGCCTAACCATCCACAGGATGGTTTTTCTCGGCTTTCCCATTGTTTCGCTACGGTTCTCTAGGGTTGAAGGGTCGGAACGGAGAGAAGATCATGTTTGGAAAGACCATCGGATCTGCGGCAATTAAGACGCTTCAGGTCGCGGCCACGCTGCTTCTGGCCGTGGCATGCTGCACGCTCTCGATGCCAGTGCTGTCCTACGCGGCACCCTCCGATGAACTTCAGGCGCAGGCGGACGAGGCCCGCGCGAAGCTGGAGGAGATGAGCGAGCAGCTCTCTCAGGCATCCGACGACTACTACACCGCGCTTGAGGAGTATGAAACTGCCGTTGCTAAGATGGAGGAGCAGCAGCAGAAGATCGACGAGCTCACCGCACAGATCGAGGAGTCGCAGGAGAGCCTGAAGACGCGCGCGGTGAGCATGTATCGTTCCGATCAGGTCACCATGCTCGACGTTCTGCTCGGTTCCGCCTCATTCAAGGACTTCGCCACTACCTGGGACTTCCTGGTCTCCTGGAACGAGGACACCTCTTCCATGATCGCGGAGAACAAGTCGCTCAAGGAGCAGGCTGAGGAGGCTCTCGCTGAGTATCAGGAGCAGGAGCAGCTAGCAGCCGAGAAACTTGCCGAGGCCGAGGCTGTGAAGGATGAGGCTGAGAGCCTAGTTGAGCAGTACCAGGCAGAGGTCGATAGCCTCGACGCCGAGGTCGCGGAGCTCATAGCGCAGGAGGAGGCCGCGGAGGAGGCAGCCGCACAGGAGGCGTGGCAGGCCGCCAACAGCAGCTCCTCGTCCAGCAGCAGTTCCTCCAGTAGCAGTAGCTCCTCTTCCAGCAGCTCCACCTCATCAGGCGGCTACTCCTCCGTCGTGGAGGCAGCCTACTCGAGGCTCGGTTGCCCGTATGTTTGGGCGGCAACTGGGCCAGACTCGTTCGACTGTTCGGGGCTGACCCAGTGGTGCTACGCTCAAGCTGGCATCAGCATCCCCAGGACATCCAGTGCCCAGTATGCGGCTGGCACCAAGATCTCGGTGTCGGAGGCGCAGCCCGGCGACATTCTATGGAAGTCCGGACATGTAGGGATCTACATTGGCAACGGCGCTTACATCCACGCGCCATCGAGCGGCGATGTGGTTAAGATCTCTTACAACATGAGCATATGGACCTGCGCGTTAAGGTTCTGATAAAGCCTGGCCCTGACAGTGGCCATATAGTGAGAGGGCGTCGAGAAGGGCGCCCTCTCACTATATGCGGCTAAGTTCGTGAATTTTTTGATGTGAAATTTGCCGGCTTGGATGACCAATATATCGGGAATGAATGCAGCGTCAAAATTCTTGACACAACATATTGTGTTTGAGATTTCAATTCGCATCATGATGTGCCAGCGATTGCTGTTTCAGCTGTATGTATGACTGTGCTAGACTTCTGCAAAACCCCGATCGCGCAGATACGCGGGAAAGCCAGGTCTAGTCAAATTGACTTTCGTATCAACGGTCGCCAAGAAGGCAACAGTAGTTCTTCTGTCGGCACTTGTAGTCGCTAGCACCCCTCTTTTTGCAGCAACACCGGCCCTGGCGGTCACACAGGACGAGGTCGATGCCGCCCTCGCCAGCTTTACCGCTGCCAAGGAGGAGGCTTTGGCTGCGGCTGAGGCCTACTACGAGGCACTTGACGCCTACGATGCAGCGCTCGCTGCCATGGAGGAGGCCCAAGAGCAGATAGACGAGACCACCGCCAAGATTGAGGACAATCAGGCGAAGCTGGCCAGCAGGGCGGTCGCGATGTACCGAAGCGGCTCCCCCACGATGTTGGACGTCTTTGTGGGTAGCTCCTCTTTTACCGAGTTCGCCACACTGTGGGACCTGCTTAACGAACTCAACGAGAATGACGCCAGGCTCGTCCAGGAGAACAAGGAACTCCGTGCCGAGCAGCAGGCTGCTTACGAGGAGTATGCAGAGCAGGAGAGGATCGCAGCCGAGCAGCTTGAGGCTTCCAAGATCGCCAAGGAAGAGTCCGAGGCGACTGCGGCAGCGGTAGAGGAGGAGTACAACAGCTTGAGTGAAGAGCTCCTGGAGCAGATCGCTGCGGCGCAGGAGCAGGCTTCCAGCACCACCGACGAGAGCAGTGGGTCTAGCTCTTCCTCGAGCGGCGGCTACGTGAACAACGGAGGAGTTAGCCCCTGCAACGTTGAGCTCGCACTCTCACTAGTGGGTTGTGACTATGAGTATGGTGCCACCGGCCCAGATAAGTTCGACTGCTCCGGCCTGTGTTACTACTGCGGGGCACCCTACCGCTCGAGCGCGTCGCTCTATGCCAATGCAACCTCCCGCCTCCCCGTGAGCGAGGCCCAGCCGGGCGATGTTCTCTGGAGGTCGGGGCATGTTGGGATCTACATCGGTAACAACCAGTACGTGCACGCTTCCGATTACGGCGTCGGGGTCATCGTGAGTAGCGGCGCCACCAGCGCTTTTACGTACGCGCTTAGGTTTTAGCCCCGCACGTCGATTAACCATAGAGACAAGAAGGGAGCTGCAGCATGGTCTTGGCTCCCTTTCTCTTTGCCATGGACATGCCGGCATCTCGTACATGCCGGCATCTCGTCTGCGAGCCCGGCGCATTCGACGCCGACTTACCCGAGTCTGCCCCTTCTCTTGAGCAGGTTTAGCACCATCGTTGCCAGTGCGAATCCCACAGCCGCGCCCGCCGTATCTGCTACCCAGTCGAGTACATCTGTTGTCCTTCCTGGGACAAACATCTGGTGGAACTCGTCGCTCGCTCCGTAGGCGCTGGATAGTCCTATGGCCAGCGCCGCCCGCGCAGAGGTGCGGTTTGTGCGCCCGTATGAAGCCACCGTTACCAGCGCCCCCAAGATCATGTACTCGCAGAAGTGAGCCAGAGTCGTGTATGGGCTAATGCCCTTAGGAAGGCCGGAGCCCGGGATAGAGGAGACGCAAAAGATCGCCACCGCCAGCACCGCTGCGAGTACCGTCGCCACCCTCGACGTCAACCTCATCCTCCTGGCGTTATCGCTCTCTTTCATGCAACCTCCCGATATGCGCTAACCCCGTGGCAGGCCCTTAGCCTCTCGGGGAAAATAAAGACCTCTTCTCCCAAAGTCTATAGCGTGGATGGTCCACCTCTGCTAGGATTCTCGCTTGTCGGGATGTGGCTCAGCTTGGTAGAGCGCTGCGTTCGGGACGC
>CAYRYP010000005.1:6202-33910 GCA_964428485.1 uncultured Coriobacteriaceae bacterium | reverse complement strand
CGCGATATCCGCGAGAATCTCCACCGTGTTCTCGATCGAGAAGGTGCTCGTCGAAAGAGCCACGTCATGCGAGAGGGCGTCGCACCACTTGTTGCCGGTGAACTGCTCGTAGTAGAGAGCACGCCCCTTGTCGATCTTCTTGATGCGGGCGATCGCACCCTTTTCGGTCAGGCTCTTGCGCCTCATGACCCTTTGGATCCTGGAGTCCATATCGGCGTAGATCAGGACCTTGAGAACGTCGGGCGAATCACGGAGCACATAATCTGCCGAGCGTCCGATGATGACGCATGGACCCTCAGAGGCGAGCTTCTTCAGAACCTTGGATTGAATCAGAAAGATCCTGTCAGGAAGTGGGAGGGAACTCTCATCAGCCGATGACTGGCCGTTGGCAAAGGAGAGGAAGTAAGAGAGTATGGAGCCGGAACTCTCGCCGCTCTTCTCGAAGAACTCCTCGCTGATGTCGCTCTCCTCGACGGCGCGGCGAATGACCTCTTTGTCGTAGTAGGCGTATCCGAGCTTCTCAGCAAGTTTCTCTCCGACCTCGCGGCCACCGCTTCCATACTGTCTGCTTATGGTTATTATTCGTGAAGCCACGATTGCCTCCCCAGTTTCCGGATCCAATACTATAAAAGTCACCTTAATGCCGCTCGCCGGCGATTCGGGACCACTCGGTTCTGTACGAAACAAACTACCATAAATCGATCTGGAATTGCTAGGCAATCTCAGAGCGGCAAGAATGAATGTCTCGGGAGTCATTTCGCTCGAAGAGGGAGTGTGGCTCAAGATGGGAGGCGCGGGCATGTCCGGAGGTTCTGAGAGAACCGATCGTGGCGACGTGGAGCTGTCTGGAGAGGGCATCTCAAGAAGGCAGTTCATAGCTGGATCTGCAGTCGTCTCGCTGCTCATCGCCGGCAGCACCGCGATAGCGGGGTGCTCCTCGAGTCAGGAGGAGACCGACGGCTCGGTGGAGCCCACCGATCTGGATGTGTCCGAGGACTCCGTCGTCCTCTCCTCTGATTTTGAGGAGCTGGACTACAGTTCGTGCATCACAGAGACTGCCTCCTTCGACATAGCCATGGGAAGCGTCGGTAATATCGGGGATGGAACTTTAGGTGTGGTCCTCAGCCCCGGTGCCACCAGCGACGTTTTGGTGTCCCTTGGCCTTCTCAGTGTATCGAGCGCGACGCTCAACACGGTGCTGGAGAGTGCGGTGTCGCATTCCGAGGGGTTCCAGATATACGATGCACGCGGCAATAACCAGGTAATCGTGTGGGTTGAGAGCAACCTGCACACAGGCGATTGGAGGGTCTACGTCGCGACGGTCGATTCCAGTGCGGCGATCGGCAGTGCGGTCCTCGTCGATGAGGGGGACTCCGATTTTGACCCCCCGATGCTCTGTGTGTGCGGGGGCTGGGCCTTCTGGACCGTCATGCCCTCCACAAGTGGCTCGGCAACCGCTTCCGACTCCTATCTAAAGAAGGCCTCTCCATCGTCACCCACACCCGAGGTGGTGTACACGTCGCACGGCAGGATGATAACGAACCCGCAGGCTACAGATGGCATCGTGACAATCGTCCCGAGGGCGAACACCTCTTCTACGCGCTACCAGCTAACGGCGCTCGACGCCACTTCCGGAGAGGTACTGGCGGCGCAGCGTCTTCCCGGTTCCATGCGCGCCTACGATGCGATTTACATGGACGGTTCGTTCCTCTTCTCCATCGAGCAGACCTACAGCTACGGCGGCGGGATAGCTAATTTTGGCACCTATGCTCAGATAGACGATACAACGTGGATGCGCTTTAACAGGACTCCGATGGACACACCGGTCAGATGTGGGCGCTTTACATTGATCAAGAGCACCTCGAGCGTGGTTGGGGTCGATCTCGATACACAGCAGTACTTCGCCATACCGGTGCCGAGCGATTGCGAGAGTTACGGGGACTTTCTCATGTCGTCGGGGCTGTGCGACAATTTCGTCATATACACCTCCATCCCCACAGGAGACGGTTCTGGGGACGGGGTCGTGAGGGTCAGGGCCTACTCCGTCATCTGATCGGACGCGCTTTTTGTTGATGCGAGCGCGAGCACGACTTTTCTCGCAGACGGCACACCAAGATGATGGTTTCGCGGATTATCGCGGGCGTGCCTCGGTGTCGGTTACACTTGTTTAAGTAAAACGGGGAGTTCCAGTGGCTCCGGCCTACAGGCCATCGCGCGGGCTTCCCAGTCATGACGCGCCCGTTTGAGACGGGCGGGAGAAGAGGAAAAATGTCAAGCGATGTCAGGCGCATTCTGCTGGTTGAGGACGAGAAGGCAATCCGCGACGCCGTCGCCGCCTACCTCAAGGCGGAGAACTACTCGGTGACCGCTGTGGGAGACGGTCAGGAGGCACTGGATGAGTTCGAGGCTCATCAGTTCGACCTGGTGATACTTGACCTCATGTTGCCGAGGGTCTCTGGGGAGAGGATCTGTCGCGTCATCCGCGACAAGTCCGACATCCCGATCATCATGCTCACCGCCAAGGGTGAGGTTGAGGACAGGATCGTCGGGCTCGAGCTTGGTGCCGACGACTACCTCGTCAAGCCCTTCTCTCCCAGAGAGCTCGTGGCCAGGGTCAAGGCACTTTTGAGAAGGGCGCACATAGACTCCGACCCGCAGCGCGAGATACTCACCTTTGGAGATCTGGTGATCGACATCTCGGGGCACAAAGTCTTCGTTGGCGACGAGGAGGTCGATCTCACCGCGAGCGAGTTCAAGCTGCTCACCACACTCTCCCGCTATCCGGGAAGGGTCTACTCCAGGATGGAGCTCGTGGAGAAGGTTCTTGGGTATGACTTCGAGGGCTACGAGCGCACCATCGACAGCCATATCAAGAACCTTCGGGCCAAGATCCACGATGATCCCAGGAGTCCGAAATGGCTTTTCACGGTCCACGGGATCGGTTACAGGTTCGAGGACCCCTCAAAGCAGGACAAGCCCATTGCGAGATAGCGGGACGTTTTGATGATGACCGTATCGCGCAACGAGCACGGCGCCGAGCACGGGGGAGTCACCAGGTCGTTTACGGCCAGGATCGTGTTGCTGTTTGGGCTGGTGGCGGTCATGACTGCGCTGATCGCAGCGCTGGTGCTCGCCATAGTATGGGAAAACCACTTCAACGAGTACGCCAAGCAAAATATGCAGCGCACCGCCGACTTCGTGGCGCAATCGGTGGCGGATCGCTACGAGAGAGCTGGCAACTGGGAGGACGCCCTGGCGGGTATGTCCGAGGTCTCGATTGACGATACGGTTACGATAGAGATTCGCTCGTCCAATGGCACCATCGTCTATTCGGAGAATCTGGAGCCTTTGTCTACAGACGCGCTCTCCACGATTCTAGATTCCTCGCAGGTGATCTCCGTTCCGGTGGTCGTGAACGGGGAGCAGGTGGGCACGGTCAATGTTTGGACCGGCGCCTCCGGTGGGTTCATCACCGGCAGGGACAACGAGTTTCGCTCCGCATCCTACGGCGCCGTGGTCTTTGCGGCGTTGGTGGCCGTGGTGATCTCGTGTCTCATCGGGCACGTGCTCTCTCGCGGACTCGTCAACCCCATCCGTAAGATCACACGTGCAGCCGATGCTATGAAAGACGGCGACCTTTCCGCCAGGACCGGTCTCGTCGGAAACGACGAGATAGCGCAGCTGTGCATGACGTTCGATGACATGGCGGATTCCATAGAAAACGACAGAAAGCTCGAGAGACGCCTGATAAACGATGTGGCCCACGAGCTGAGGACGCCGCTGATGGCGATGCAGGCCACGGTGGAGGCGATGGTCGACGGGGTCCTTCCGGCCGACGAGCAGCACCTGGACATGGTCAACAACGAGGTTGTGAGGCTGGGCAAATTGGTGGACGCGCTGCTCAAGCTCTCGCGGCTGGAGAACCGCTCCACTCCGCTCAACGCGCAGGAGCTCGACCTCGGCAAGCTGATAGAGGAGCTCGTGCTCAACCACCAGATGCTTGTGGAGGAGTCGGGGCTGGAGCTGCGATACACCTACGAGCCTGGGATCATGGTTAGCGCCGACCCCGATCTGATGAAGCAGGCCACGGCCAACATACTCTCCAACGCCGTCCGCTACACCCCCGAGGGCGGGAGTATCTCCATAGACGTCCACAGGGGCAACCTGATGGCGCAAATATCGGTCCGCGACACCGGGATTGGGATGTCAGAGGAGGATCTCAAGCACATATTCTCGAGGTTCTGGAGATCGGACACGGCACGAGACAGCGAATCGGGTGGACTTGGAGTTGGCCTTGCGATAGTCAAGGAGATAGTCGACAGGCACAACGGGTGGGTTAACGTCGAGTCCTCCTTGGGTGAGGGGTCAGTCTTTACCATCAACATCCCGCTTTTGCGCGAGGATCCTGCGAAGGCCAAGCGCACCAAGGGCAAGTCCACCGGGCGCACGAGGCACTTTCTGATATTCCCCGCAAAGACCGATTCGAACGATGCGGAGGCCAAGGCGCAGGCCAAGAGGGAGAAAGCCGCCGCCACAGCGGCCCGCAAGGCGGAGAAAGTCACTGCGAAGGTGCAGGGTGGACTTTGGTCCGCACTAAAATGGGGTAACGTGAGAAAAACCGGGCTGCAGGTGATCACGCAGGATTCCGGGGACGCCGGGGAGGCAGGAGGGGACGCCGAGCCGGAGATCACGCACAATGTTGCATACGTCATAGGTAATGAGGGAGAAGAAATGCAGGACAGCACGCAGGCCATGGACATCCGCCCGGACAGCTCGGGCAAGGTCAGGGACATTTACGATCTGGGAGACAGCCTGCTTATGGTTGCGAGCGACCGTATCTCGGCGTTCGACTACATTCTCGAAGATGAGATCCCGCACAAGGGAGAGGTACTCAACCGCATCTCCCTCTTCTGGTTCGACCTGCTTGCGGACGTGGTGGGCAACCACGTGATCTCCGCGGACATGGCCGACCTTCCTGAGAGGTTTAAGCCCTACGAGGGGTATCTCGCGGGGCGTTCGATGATCGTCAGGAAGGCAGAAATGTTTCCGGTGGAGTGCATCGTCAGGGGATACTTGGCCGGAAGCGGTCTTAAGGAGTATCAGGTGAGCTCGACCGTGTGCTCGATCGAGCTGCCCGAGGGGCTCGTGAATTCCTCCAAGCTCCCCGAGCCGATCTTCACGCCCTCCACGAAGGCCGAGATAGGCGACCACGACGAGAACGTCAGCTTTGATGCGATCGTCAACAAGATCGGGCGTGAGAGCGCCGAGGCCCTGCGTGACCTCTCCATCGAGATCTACTGCAGAGCTGCGGACTACGCGCTCGACAAGGGGATCATCATCGCGGACACCAAGCTCGAGTTCGGCGTCGTCGACGGAAGGATCATACTGGCCGATGAGGTCCTCACCCCCGACTCCTCGAGGTTCTGGCCTAGGGATCTCTACGAGGAGGGGAAGAGCCAGCCTAGTTTCGATAAGCAGTTCATCCGCGATTGGCTCGACGCGAACTGGGACCGCACCGGCAATCCGCCTCGTCTGCCTGGTGACATCATCGCGAAGACCTCCGAGAAGTACATCCAGGCCTTCGAGATGCTTACCGGGGAGGCCTTCGAGCCGCAGGGACGCTAGGTTCTGGAGACCCGCACGCGCCTGACGGGGCATTTCGCACGCATATGTGTGTAATATAGTTATTTAGTTATTTAGCGCTGCAGGCCAGTGGGCTTGCGGGTCTGCGAATGTGCAAGCGCGACCGTCGAGTAAAAGACCCTTTGAGCACCGAATCAGGAGACTGAAGCATCAGATGACCAGGAGAAGCATCCAAAACGATCGCAACATGGGCGACGGCCCCGACGGAGTGTCCAAGAAGTCGGCCTCCAAGGCAAAGCCCGTGAAGAAGGCCGCCTCCACCGTCTACACCCCCAGCAACAAGAAGAGTCGCAAAGAACTCAAGCGCGAGGCGGAGCTGCGCGAGCAGAGGAAGCGTGAGCGCAACGCCGCGAAGTTCGGGGTGCGTGATGACAGGGGGTCCATCGATCTGCGCGAGAAGTCCAACAAAGAGATCAAGAAATGGAGGCGCATCTGGTGGGCCTCCCTTGGAGTCGCTATCGTCTCGATCCTTCTCTCGTACCTCTCTGCGCAATCGTTCACGTCATTGTACTTCGTGTTCATTGCACTCTCCTACGCGGGCATCATATTCGCCCTCTACATAGAGTTCGGTAAGATCCGCAAGCTCCGCAAGAAGGCGGAGCAGACGGGTGGATACGCTAAAAAGAGCCCTAAGCAGCTCAAGCACGAGCTGGAGGCGATGAAGTTGGAGGAGGCTCGCAGAGTTGAGAAGAAACAGCGTGGCCTTCTGGGTAGGTTCAAGAAGAAGAAGCAGACAACGGAAGACCTGCCGATGGACGAGTAACATCGGTTTTGGCCCGGGACGATCCTAAGAGGTAGGTCGCCCGGGTTTCTTTAGGCAAGTCGTAGCGTGATAGGGGAGGTATCCGCAAGTGGAGACGATCGATCTGTTTGGTTTCCAGGTTCCCAGCCTTGTGGTGTGGATCATCGGGGCGATCATCATCGTCCTTGTGGTGGCGTTCATCCTCAAGGGATTCCTCGCAGAGATGAAGAAGAAGTGAGCGGCTCCAGACGTTCATACCGCGGGGCGCACTCCGTCACGTCCGGCAACAGCACCTCCTCTTATGTGTCCTACGCGAGCAAGCGCCCGTCTGGCGGCAAAGGTGGCAAGGACAAGAAGCGTCGCGGGAAGAAGCCGTGGGACAAGAAGAGCAAGGTTCTGCTAGGAGCCGGACTTACACTGTTCCTCATCGCTGCGATCATCATTGGCGTCATGGTGTATGGCTACATCGATGCGAGATCCAGATACCAGGAGGCCCGGGAGAGGTCTGGGATAGACATCTCGGTATTCGACGGCGTGCTTGACGGCATCTACAGCTTGCTCGACATCTCCATCGACTGGGACGCCCTCAGGGAGATCAACCCCGACATTGTTGGGTGGATCTACGTGGAGAACACTGACATCGATTATCCGATCGTCCAAGGAGAAGACAACGACTACTACCTGAGCTACTCCTTCGACGGAACGGCCAGCTCTAGCGGCTGCATCTTCCTCGATTGCGATGCCGCCTCAGACATGACCAGCGCCAACAACCTGATATACGGCCATAACATGCTCGACGGGTCGATGTTCGCTCAGCTTCTCGAGTACAAAGACCAGGAGTACCTGAACCAGAACTACAGAATAATCATCGTCACCCCCACCTCTGGTTACCTGCTCTCACCGGCGTTTACCTACGTCTGCTCTGGGTCGGACCAGGTCAGGCAGATCGACTTTTCCTCCGACGAGGAGTTCCAGGCTTACATCACCGATCTGATGGGGAGATCCGTGACGGAGTCCATCGTCGACCTGTCCAGTGTGGACAAACTGTTCTCGCTGGTCACCTGTAGCTACGAGGCGAACGACACAAGGACCGTCCTTTGCTGCGTGCAGACGGAGGCCGTCACGTACCCGTCTTCGTCCACCTCCACCGAGGGCTGACGCTGATGCCAGCCGGGTGCTGGAGCGGGTTTGGTTTTGAATCGACGTCATGCTATAAACGAATCTGAATCTGGGTTGGGCCGCGCATGTTTGTGGGCGGCCATCCCCGCGTTATAAGGAAGAGGGAGCAGGAAGAAGATGGACAAGGATCTTGGAAGCTCGCAGATGCCCTGCGACGACGAGCCGGCGCGAAGCGAGCATGTTCCCTCCGATCACATAGAGGAGGAATGCGGGGTCTTTGGGATCTACGCTCCCGGCCAGGATGTCTCCAGACTCACCTACTTCGGGTTGCACGCGCTTCAGCACAGGGGACAGGAATCCGCCGGCATCGCTGTTGGGGACGGCTATACGGTCACGGCCACAAAGGACATGGGCCTGGTCACTCAGGTCTTCGAGGAGGGGGATCTCTCTTCGCTCACCGGAAGCGTTGCCTGTGGGCACTGCCGCTACTCCACCAGCGGTGGGTACAAGTCGTGGGAGGCCGCGCAGCCCCATCTTTGCTCGGTGGGGCAGCAGATTATAGCCCTCGCTCATAACGGAACCCTCGTCAACACAGACAAGCTCCGCACCGAGCTGATCGAGCGAGGCATACCGTTTAGATCCAGCACCGACAGCGAAGTTGCCGCCAAATTGGTCGGTTTTTTCACCGTCGAGACCTCTCATATGAGGGAGGGTATCCGCAAGAGCATGGAGCTTATAGAGGGTGCCTACGCGATGGTCGTCATCACTAGCAATGCGTTGTATGCGTTTAGGGATCCCAACGGCATCAGGCCGCTGTGTATAGGCAAGCTGCCGGATGACAAGGGGTGGGTGGTTTCGTCGGAGACCTGCGGTCTAGACATCGTCGGCGCCGAGTATGTGCGCGACGTTGAGCCCGGGGAGATCATCAGGATCAATGAGGCGGGTCTCGTGGCCGAGCAGGGGATCCCCCAGCGGCGTCGAGCTGCGTGCATCTTCGAGTACGTGTACTTCGCAAGGCCCGACTCGATCGTAGACGGCGCGGGGGTATACAGGGCTCGCGAGGCCATGGGGCGCCGCCTGTCGGTGGAGGCGCCGGTGGAGGCCGATATAGTCATAGGCGTGCCCGACTCCGGGGTGCCCGGCGCGATCGGGTACGCCAGGGAGAGCGGAATCGTCTACTCCGAGGGGATCGTCAAGAACCGCTATGTTGCCAGGACGTTCATCCAGCCCACGCAGGAGCTTCGGCAGATGGGCATCAGACTCAAGCTCAACCCCCTGCCATACACCCTCCGAAACCGCAGAGTCATCGTCGTCGACGACTCGATCGTAAGGGGCAACACATCCAAGCAGCTCGTTGCCATGCTCCGTTCCGCCGGGGCCAAGGAGGTGCACATGAGGATCGTGTCTCCCCCTGTGATGTGGCCGTGCTTCTATGGGATAGACACCGACGTACAGGATCAGCTGATAGCCGCCAACATGAGTGTCGAGGAGATATGCGAGTTTATCGGCGCCGACTCGCTCGCATTTCTCTCGCTCGAGGGGCTTGAGTCGTGCATCTACACCCGGACTCCAGGATTTTGCACCGCTTGCTTCTCGGGAGATTATCCCGTCGAGCTTCCGCAATCGCTGATGAGGGACCACTTCAAGGAGGGGATGACCCCCACATGGTGGCCCAGGGAGGGCTCCGGGATGGACAGCCTTTGGAGCCTTGAGGAGGTAGAGCGATGACGATGCCTTTCGATGACGCAACCGACACTCCCGCCGTGCCCGAGCGCATCACCTACGCCGATGCCGGGGTCTCGACCGCCGCGGGAGCCGACGCGGTGGATCTCATCAAGGACGCGGTGAAATCCACCGCAAGACCCGAGGTCATCGGGGATATAGGTGGATTTGGCGGGCTGTTCTCTGCCGCTGCGCTCAAGGAGATGGACGATCCGATCCTTGTTAGCGGAACCGATGGCGTGGGGACCAAGATCCGTCTCGCACAGATCCTCGGAAACAACGGCACCGTGGGGATCGATCTCGTGGCGATGTGCGTCAACGATGTCGTGGTCTGCGGCGCCGAGCCCCTGTTCTTCCTCGACTACATCGCGATTGGCAAACTCGAACCCGAGTTCGTTGCCAATATCGTCTCCGGTGTGGCCACCGGCTGCAGGCTGGCCGGTTGCGCGCTAGTGGGAGGGGAGATGGCCGAGCATCCCGGAGTCATGGATCCCTCCGACTACGATCTCTCCGGTTTCTGCGTTGGAGTGGTGGACAGACCGGCCATGATCGGACCGGATAGGGTGAGTGTTGGAGACATGGTGGTGGGCCTTGCCTCCTCGGGCGTCCATTCCAACGGGTTTTCGCTGGTGCGCAGGGCGATGGTGGAGAAGATGACCCGCGACGAGCTGCTCGAGCCGCGCGAGGAACTTTGCGGGAGGTCTGCGGGAGACGCCCTCCTGGAACCGACCAGAATCTACGTCAAGCCTATAATCTCGGCCCTGCGTAAGGGTGTCGCCGTCAACGCGTGCGCCCATATCACGGGCGGCGGGATCACCGAGAATCTCGACAGGGCGCTGCCTGTGGGTACGATCGCCAAGGTCAGGCGCGGCTCATGGCCCGTCACGCCGATCATAGACATGGTTTGCAAGGCGGCCGGCCTCGATGATGCCGAGGCCTACAAGACATTCAACATGGGCATCGGCATGTGCGTCATATGCCCGCCGGATGCTGTTGCCGAGGTTATGGAGCACTTCGCGATGGCAGGTGAGACCCCCTATGTGATCGGTTCGATCGAAGCTGCGGACGATCCCGGTTCCAAGGGACGTGTGGAGTACGTCGACTAGCCTGCTGAGCGGCAACCTACGGTGCCGTATCCGATTGGAGTGTTTGGGATGCTGGTTCTTGGAGTGCTGATCTCTGGAAGTGGTACTAATTTGCAGGCGATCATGGATGCGATCGCCCGCGGAGAACTAGACGCCCGTATAGCGCTCGTGGTCTCCTCCAACCCAGATGCCAAGGGCATAGAGAGAGCTAGGGGAGCGGGGATCGAGTGTCTCGTAATGGACCCCGCCGATTACGCCGACCCAACCGCCGCGGATACGAGGATCGCCTCGGCGCTTGTAGATGCCGGGGTCGAATACGTTGCGATGGCCGGCTACATGCGCATGGTTACCCCGGTTTTACTGGATGTCTTCCCCAACCGGGTGATCAACCTCCATCCGGCGCTTCTGCCGTCGTTTCCTGGAGCACATGGGATATCCGATGCCTTCGAGCACGGGGTGAAGGTTACAGGAATCACGGTGCACTTCGCCAACGCCGAGATGGACGCCGGTCCGATCATTGCACAACGTGCGGTGGAGGTACGTGAGGACGACACGCTCGACACCCTGGAGACGCGCATACACGAAGTTGAGCACAGACTCTACCCAGAGGTGCTACAGCTCATCTCCCAAGGCTTGGTCTCGGTCACCGAGGATGGCAAGGTGCGCATCGACAGGCAGTGACCGAGGTGACGCGCAAGATGTCTAGTTCTTCAGGCTGTTGATCGGAGCGGGGAATCTCCCGCCGCGATGGGCTAGTACGTGTCCGGCATGGCGGTTTACATCCATGATCGGCGCGCTTCCGAGCAGGCCTCCGAACTCCAGCCTCTCTCCGGCTTCCTTCCCGAGCGCGGGGATGAGCCTGACCGCCGTGGTCTTGTTGTTTATGACCCCGATGGCCATCTCATCGGCGATTATCCCGAATATCGTCTCGACGTCGATGTCGCCGCGCACGGCGATCATGTCCAAACCAACCGAGCATACGCAGGTCATCGCCTCCAGCTTCTCCAGCGACAGCGCTCCGCTCTCCGCCGCCGCTATCATCCCCTGGTCCTCCGAGACAGGGATGAACGCTCCGGAGAGTCCGCCGACAGAGCTCGACGCCATGACGCCGCCCTTCTTCACGGCGTCGTTGAGTAGGGCGAGTGCGCATGTAGTGCCGGGACCCCCGGCCTGTCCGACTCCGATAGCCTCGAGGATGTTGGCTACGGAGTCGCCGGGTGCAGGCGTCGGGGCCAGCGACAGGTCGAGGATGCCCATCTGGGCGTCCAATCTTTTGGCTGCCTCGCGTGCGATGAGCTCTCCGAGCCGGGTGATCTTGAAGGCTGTAGCCTTTATCGCCTCGGCTATTGCGGTTAGATCCGCGCTCTCGTCCATCGACTCCAGCACAGCTCTTACGACCCCAGGACCCGAGACGCCGACGTTGATCGCGCGGTCACTCTCGCCCGATCCGTGCATCGCCCCGGCCATGAACGGATTGTCCTCCACCGAGTTGCAGAAGACGACGAGCTTGGCACATCCTATGCAGTCGCGATCGCGGGTGAGCTGTGCGGTCTTCATGATCGTCTCGCTCATCTCGAGGACGGCGTCCATGTTGATCCCAGCTCGGGTCGAGGCCACGTTGACCGATGAGCAGACCCTGTCGGTGAGACTCATCGCCGAGGGTATCGACTGGATGAGTCTCCTGTCAGCATCGCCCATTCCCTTCTGTACCAGTGCGGAGAACCCGCCTATGAAGTCGACTCCTACTTCCTTGCCCGCGCGATCCAGAGTCTCGGCGATAGGAGTGAGATCCTCGTCTTTGATAGCGGAGCTGATCTCGGCCACGGGGGTGACGGAGATGCGTTTGTTGGCTATCGGGGCGCCGTACTCGCGCTCGAGCTGGTCCGCCACCTCGACGAGATGCTCTGCGGAGCTCGTGAGGAGGTCGTAGAGTCTGGTGCACAGCCCATCCATCGTCGGATAGGTGCACGAGCGGGTGTTGATTCCCATCGTGATGGTTCTGATGTCGAGGTGCTGCCTCGAGATCATGGATAGAGTTTCGGCGATCTCCGTCGGCGTGATCTCCACTTCGCGATCCCCCCTGGTCGTTTATGCAAATGGGACGTGTTGATTATATCCGCACTGCTGCGTGATAAACCTCCACCCGCCGACCTGTGCCATTGACCGCTGGTAGCATGAGGTGGAGAATCAAATAAACAACATCGTGTTGGTTAACGTTCATCATGTGGGCTATGATTCAACGGCTGTGCTTTGAAGAGTTCGATATGGAGGTTGGATGGAGGAGACATCGGGAAAGAGGGTCTCTAAGGTCGAACCCGTCTCGGGTACGGCCCCGAAGGTGATAAAGGCCACAGAGGGACGAAAGGGGATGCTCGACCGCAGGTGCGTAAGATCGCGCCGCATGATCTACCGGGCGCTGATCGACCTGATAGAGGAGAGGGGACTCGACGGCTTTACGGTTGCAGACATTACCGCGCGGGCAGATCTGAACAGATCCACCTTTTACAGCCACTTCAGGGATAAGGACGACCTCATCGCGCGCTTCGAGGACGACTTTCTGAAGGGACTCACCGACATCGAGGCCGAGCTCGGACGGGTGTCGCAAGCTGATCTCGCACTCGCCGCTATGGGGGTGACACCGCTTCGCCCGCTCGTGGACATCTTCGACTTCATCAAAGAACATGCTACGGTCCTGACCGCCTTGCTCGGCCCAAGGGGCGACATCGGGTTCGAGCACAGGTTGGTGGACACCCTGTGCGCCTCGATTGCAGACGGCATCCTCAACCCCAAGTACAAGGAGAATCCTTCGCGCGTGATCAGGTACTACGTCGCCTACTTCTCCTCTGCCTCGTTGGGCATCGTCAGGACCTGGCTCGAGGATGGGATGAAGGAGTCCTCCGAGGACATGGCGAGGATACTGCTCGGACTGGCGCTACTCAAACCCGGAGAGTCCATCGAGATTGAAGGGCTCTCCGATCTGTGAAAGGAAAGATACCGATGCGGGTAAACGATTCCGAGATCATTGGTGGGGACACCCGTGCTTGCGGCGACGGGTCATGTGCCTCCTCGCAGGCTGAGCTCAAGCTTGGCATAGATGTGGGATCCACCACGGTCAAGCTAGCGGTTCTCGACAGGGATGCCAAAGTGCTGTTCTACAGGTACGAGAGGCACCACACGGACATCCGCGCAACTATCTCTCAGATCATGGCCGAGGCGGCCGTGGACTTTGCCGACGTTCCGATGTCGGTGGCTATAACCGGAAGCGGCGGCCTTTTGCTCGCGCAGTGGCTTGAACTGGAGTTCGTGCAGGAGGTTGTGGCATCCAAGACCGCCGTGGAGAGGTTCATCCCCAAGACGGACGTGGCCATCGAGCTCGGTGGCGAGGACGCTAAGATCATATACTTCGATAACGGTATCGAGCAGCGCATGAACGGTACGTGCGCGGGTGGCACCGGCGCCTTCATAGACCAGATGGCCTCGCTTCTCGATACCGACGCCACTGGTCTCAACGAGCTCGCGCGCGACGCCAAGATCATCTATCCGGTAGCGTCTAGATGCGGCGTTTTTGCCAAGTCGGACGTGCAGCCGCTACTCAACGAGGGAGCGGAGCGCTCCGACATCGCCGCATCGATCTTCCAGTCGGTGGTGACCCAGACGATATCCGGTCTGGCCTGCGGCAGGCCGATCAGAGGCTATGTTGCGTTTCTGGGCGGACCCTTGCAGTATCTCTCGGAGCTCGAGCGGAGGTTCAGGATCACTCTCGACCTCGACGACGAGCACTCGTTGAAGCCGGAGAACGCGCACCTGTTTGTCGCATCGGGAGCTGCGCTCGCCTCTTCGGGCGACAACCCCGTCACGATATCGGAGATCTTAAGGCGCCTGGCTGATTTGGGTGAGGTGCAGGGAAGCGAGATTGTCAGGCTCGACCCGCTCTTCTCCACGCCGGAGGACTACGAGGAGTTTTGCGCCCGCCACGATCGGGACCGTGTTCCCAAGGGTGATCTCTCCACATATAGGGGGGAAGCCTACCTGGGGATAGACGCAGGGTCAACTACCTTCAAGGCCGCGCTGATAGGTCGTGACGGCGAGATTCTGAAATCGTGGTATGGCAACAACCATGGCGACGTTCTGGGCTCTGCTCGCGACATGGTCAACGAGCTGTACGCGCTGCTGCCCACCGACTCGAAGGGGCGCCCGGTGGTGCGCATCGGTCACGCCACCGTCACCGGTTACGGCGAGGGACTCTTGAAGGAGGGTCTGCGCTGCGACTCCGGAGAGGTGGAGACCGTCGCGCATCTGCGAGGATCATCCGAGCTGGTGCCCGAGGTGGAGTTCATCCTCGACATCGGCGGTCAGGACATGAAGTGCATGAAGGTCCGCAACGGCGTCATCGACTCGATCATGCTCAACGAGGCTTGTAGCTCCGGATGTGGCTCGTTTATCGAGACCTTCGCCGACTCCCTCGGGATGGGCGTGGAGGAGTTTGCCCAGGCTGCCGTCTCCGCAGAGCATCCGGTGGATCTGGGCAGCAGATGTACGGTGTTTATGAACTCCAGGGTCAAGCAGGCCCAGAAGGAGGGGGCGACGGTGGGGGACATCTCCGCTGGGCTCTCCTACTCCGTCATCAAAAATGCTCTGTTCAAGGTCATCAAACTGCGCGAGGCCTCTGAGGTGGGCTCGCACGTCGTCGTGCAGGGCGGCACGTTCCTCAACGACGCAATTCTGCGCGCCTTTGAGATGCTGAGTGGACATGAGGCTGTCAGGCCGGATATCGCCGGCCTCATGGGAGCCTATGGGGCGGCGCTGCTCGCGCGCGACCGCGCCGAGCAGGAAGGAATGGTGGACCTCGCTGCTCTCTCCGATGATGAGCTGGCCGAGGTACCTCCGCGCTCTACGCTGCTGTCTCCTGAAGACATTGCCTCCCTCGAGGTTAGGCACACGACCACCAGGTGCAAGGGCTGCTCGAACAGCTGTCTGCTCACGATCAACGACTTCGGGCTCGACGAGTCCACCGGCAAGCGCAGGCGCTTCATAACGGGCAACCGCTGCGAGAGGGGAGCCGGCGGCGGGGCGTCCGACCGCAAGGTTCCCAACCTCTTCGAGTACAAGACCAAGAGGCTCTTCGACTATGAGTCGCTCTCGGAGCAGGAGGCCACCAGACCCACCGTCGGCATCCCTCGGGCACTCAACATGTATGAGAACTACCCGTTTTGGCATACCTTCTTCACCAAGCTGGGATTTCGGGTTGTGCTCTCCGACTCGTCCACTCAGGACACCTACGAGGCCGGGATCGAGTCGATGCCATCCGAGAACGTCTGCTATCCGGCCAAGCTCAGCCACGGTCACATAATGAACCTGATCGACAAGGGTGTGGATCTGATATTCATGCCCTGCATCAGGTGGGAGCGCCAGGAAGACCCGGATGCTATGAACCACTTCAACTGCCCTGTGGTGGTGAGCTACCCGGAGGTGCTGCATCTCAACATCGATGAGCTCCGCGATGACAAAGTGGCGTTTCTCAAGCCGTTCGTGCCCTATGACAACAGGGAGGTGCTGCCTCAGAGGCTCTACGAGGAGATCTCCAAGAAGTACTATGGGGCGCATCCCGAGGCCAAGGGTACGCCCCCCTCACTAAAGGAGATTGAGGTCGCGGTGGATCTCGCCTGGGAGGAGGACGACAAGTTCAAGCAGGACATCCGCCAGGCCGGTGAGCGCGTGCTCAAGTGGGTCGCCGACAACAACGCGCATGGGATAGTGCTCGCCGGACGTCCCTATCACCAAGACCCCGAGATCAACCATGCCATCCCCGAGCTCATATCCAGCTACGGCATGGCGGTGCTCACCGAGGACAGCGTCTCGCATCTCGTAAAGCCCGACCGCCCGATCAGGGTTATCGACCAGTGGATGTACCACTCCAGGCTCTATGCTGCTGCCAAGCTCGTGACTATGGTCCCGAGTCTCGATCTGATTCAGCTCAACTCTTTCGGATGCGGTCTGGACGCCATCACCACCGATCAGGTCCAGGAGATTCTCGAGGCTGCGGGCAAGATCTACACGGTGCTCAAGATCGACCAGGTCTCCAATCTCGGCGCTGCCAGGATCAGGATTCGCTCCCTGCTGGCGGCCTTAGACGACAAGAAGGCGACGGAGGGATCCGATGGGGCGAGGTTGGATGGAGACATCGTTGGTGCGATGCTACACGCCCGTGACACATGTCCCCTGGACGCGCCCCAGGAGAATCTCGAGAGCGTGTTGGAGTCCTCCTCCGACAAGATCACGGTCGACGAGGAGAGCATAAAGCTCGCGAACACATCCAAGCTGCGTACCTTCGCCTCCAAGATCGGTCTTCAGTTGCGCGCCGGTGTGGCTACGATTTTCAAGAAGCCGCAGTACACCAAGGAGATGTACGACGCGGGGTACACGATCATCGCTCCTCAGATGGCTCCCATCCACTTCGAGCTGCTCGAGAGGGTCTTCCACGATCACGGGTACAACATGGAGGTCCTGCCTTCAGTGGACCACGGGGCGGTTGAGGCTGGCCTTAAGTACGCGAACAACGATGTGTGCTATCCGTCGATTCTGGTGACCGGGCAGATCATGGAGGCCGTCACCTCGGGCAAGTACGACACCGACCGCCTCGCGGTGATCATCACCCAGACCGGCGGTGGATGTCGTGCCACCAACTATATCGCGCTCATTCGTAAGGCGCTCAAGGAGGCCGGGTATGGCCATATCCCGGTGATGTCGCTGGCGTTCAAGAAGCTGGAGGAGAGCAACCCTGGCTTCAAGATCACCCCGATCATGCTCTACCGCGGCTGCTGCGCCCTTCTCTATGGCGACCTCTTGATGCAGTGTCTGTTCCGCACTCGCCCCTACGAGGCGGTTCCGGGGTCGGCCGAGAAGCTCTATCGCAAATGGATGGAGTATCTCAAGGGCGAGTTGAAGAGGTCCAACCCGATAAGGTTTTCCAAGAATGTACATGCCATTGTGAAGGATTTCGACAATCTACCGCTCGAAAACGACAGGAGCAAGCCCCGCGTTGGTGTGGTCGGGGAGATCCTGGTGAAGTTCCATCCGACCGCCAACAACCAGGTGGTCGAGACGATCGAGGCGGAGGGGTGCGAGGCTGTGATGCCCGGACTTGTCGAGTTCTTCACCTACGGCATCTCCAACTCGATCTGGCAGTCGAGGGAGCTCGGCAGGTCCAAGAGGAAGGCGATGGGGAGCTCTCTGGTGCTCAAGGTCATCGCCGCCGGGCGCTCGCCGATCAGAGACGCGTTGGCTAAGTCCAAGCGCTTTGACGTTCCCGCAGACATCCTCGAGCTGGCCGAGTACGCGGATAAGGTGCTCTCACTGTGCAATTCGATGGGCGAGGGATGGTTGCTGACCGCCGAGATGATCGAACTCATTCGCAGTGGCACGCCCAACATCGTCTGCGCACAGCCCTTCGCCTGCCTGCCCAACCACGTCACCGGCAAAGGGGTCATCAAGGAGCTTCGCAGGCTGTACCCGGATTCCAACATCGTTTCGGTTGACTACGATCCCGGCGCTTCTGAGGTAAACCAGCTCAACAGGATCAAGCTAATGATCGCTGTCGCCAAGTCCAACTTCTACGGCGATGGCGGAAAGCCGACCAGCTAGCTGCTCGTCCGAGAGACGACAGACCACATCGCATCGCAGACCGCCTGGACCGGAGAGACACTCCGCGCCCGGGCGGTCTTCTAATCGTTGACATTTAAAGTTTTAGGCTGCCTGCTTTAACAGTGCCCACAGGTTGGGGTGGTTATTCCAAACAAACTCTAAACCAATTCCAAACAGGTACCCAAATCCTATATTTTGCGGTGTTTTCGTCAGTTCGCTGTTTCCCTAACAATATGTGGACGAGGGCGAAAACGACCGCTCTGTTGCTTTGGTATCTATAGTCATAATCCATTTAGATTCATACGACGATAGTGCGCAAGAAGAGGGCTCTGCGTTCAAACAGAGGAATGGATGCAGGTTTACTTGTCTCTAAAAACAACGGTATAGTTCCTTACCCCGAAGTCCGGTCCACGCTCGAGTGCAAACCGCATGGGCGCATAACGGCCGCCCTGTTGGGAATGCTTTTATAGGGGTGATCAGAGATGATATGGAACGACATCACGGTTGAGCCTTGGGATGCGATGGCTCATGGTGTGGTGGACGAAAACACATCCGACGCTCCGGGCGAGGTCGGCTTGCTCCTTACGGGGGCATCCGGCTCGAAGGATGTGCGCATGAAGGTCTTTCTGTTCGGGGGCCTTCGGGTCTATATCGACGGAGAGCCGATTCCCGACTCCGCATGGCGAAAGTCCAAGGCCAAGCTGCTCTTCGCACATCTCGTCACGCGTTTCGGCCGCGAGGTCGGCAGGGATGTGCTGCTCACATCGCTGTGGCCCGGGATGGACCACAAGCACGCGCTAGATAACTTCTACGTGACTTGGTCGATCGTTCGACGTGCCGTTGGCAGCGGGGATGGCGAGATCTCGTTCGTGCGCGGCAACAGGACTCTTTACAGCATCGACCCGACCCTTGTTGCCTCCGACGTTCACGAGTTCGACCTTCTAGCGAGGCAGGCTCTATTCGGCAAGCTGTCAAAGGAGGAACTCGTCCGCGTTTTCGTGAGGATGGACCAGCTTTACACCGGTGATATCCTGGCCGGACTGAAGTGCGACTCCCATCTAACGATGCTTCGGGAGAGGTACAAGGATACCTACGTCGATGCGCTCATCTCGGGAGCAAAGGCACTTCTGGAGCAGGGAAACGCTCCCGGTGCACTGTGGTTTGCCCGAAGGGCGTTCTGCATGAACTCCACTAGGGAGGATGTCTACCAGACGCTGATGCACACACAAGCCCTGGCCGGGCAGAGGACTGCGGCTATGGAGACTTTCTTCCTCTGCAAGGACTATCTGGACAGCGAGCTGGGGGTCTCGGTGTCGAGGAAGACCATCGACATCTACGAGAGACTTCTCTCCGAGGATTTCTGATCGCCTTTTGTGGTTTTGGGCGTGGTTTTCGCCGCCCTTGATACGGATCTGGAGTTTGGGTGGATTGCGGATGACGACGGTGTGGATTTAGTTCGGATCTGATTCGGGTTCTGTTCGGATTTTGGTTATGACCTGGTTCGTGCTTCGTGGGGGTTTTAGTTCGGACCCTCCCTCTAGCATCTATTCGCGTGGGGTCGGACGCACTGTAGACAATAAACACGTGCTGCCGTTTTGGGGAACGGGAGCGGGGAGCTGGTCTTCGGGGAGGTGCGTTCCGATTGTCCGGATGGTACGGACATATCGCCCTATTGGGAAAAACGTCCGTTGTTTAGCGGGCACGGAGGCTGGATGGAGGTGCTTTGGTTGCCATGTACGCGGACCCGCCTCTCCGCTGTGCTCGGATGCGGAAAGGCGGGTCCCGGGTCGGGTTGCAGCTCCGGTTATCTCACATGTGCCGTACGCGCTAGCACCATATGGGCATATCGATTCCCGGGGGAGTTTCTCATCGCTTCCGACTGGCGCTTTGATGTGTCAGATCACGCTTTATGGATAAGGAAAGCGAAGACATTCGATCCTTCGTTGGTTAGGATAGATAGGGTCTGTACTGTTTTTGAGTACGCGTGCTCAAGCGTGCCACGGCGAACCATGCCATATGCAAGCTTGCATGGATCCGTCTCACAAAAGAATCGTGCCGAAGGGAAGTCGCTGCCAAATGGCAAACCTGTTCAAGAAGCTCCTCACCATAGGCCAGGGCAAGGAAGTCAAGGTTTTTGAAGGAATAGTCACCAAGATCAACGATCTCGAGCCGCAGATGCTCGAGAGAGACGATGAATCGCTTCGGGCGCTCACCGCAGAGTTCAGAGAGAGATACGATAACGGCGAGTCGCTCGATAATATCCTCCCCGAGGCGTTCGCGGCGGTGCGCGAAGCCGCTCGCAGATCCATCGGGCTTCGACACTTCGACGTGCAGCTCATAGGAGGGATGGTCTTAAACTCCGGATCGATCGCCGAGATGAAGACCGGAGAGGGAAAGACGCTCGTCGCCACCCTGGCCGCCTATCTCAACGCGATCCCTCGTACGGGCGTGCACGTCGTTACCGTCAACGACTATCTCGCCAAGCGTGACAGCGAGTGGATGGGGCAGGTCTACAAGTTCATGGGGCTAGATGTGGGCATCATCCAAAACGGCATGAAGCTCGCCGCGAAGAGGCCCGCATACCAGGCCGACATCACTTATGGGACCAACTCGGAGTTTGGTTTCGACTATCTGAGGGACAACATGGTGATGCGCGCGGCCGACAGGGTGCAGCGCGGTCACGTTTACGCGATCGTCGACGAGGTCGACTCCATCCTCATCGACGAGGCGCGGACCCCGCTGATCATCTCCGGCGCCTCCAGTGAGGCCGCGGAGACCTACAAGAAGTTCGCATCGGTTATGCCCGCCCTGGGCGATGACGACTACGAGCTCGACGAGGCTCGAAAGACCATCATGGCAACGGAGGCCGGACTCAAGAAGGTGGAGTCGATGCTGGGTATCGACGACATCTACGCCGACCCGTCCGGCAGGCTCGTCAACCACCTCCAGCAGGCCCTCAAGGCCCAGTTTATGTTCAAGCGCGACGTCAACTACGTGGTGCTGGACGGCGAGGTCAAGATCGTCGACGAGTTCACCGGGCGCATCATGGAGGGCCGCAGGTATTCCGACGGACTGCATCAGGCCATCGAGGCCAAGGAAGGTGTGCTGGTCAAGGAGGAGAACCAGACGCTCGCCACGATCACTCTGCAGAACTACTTCAGGCTCTACGACAAGCTCTCGGGAATGACCGGAACCGCCATGACCGAGGACGCGGAGTTCCGCGAGATCTACAAGATGGGCGTGGTTGCTGTACCGTCGAACAAGCCGGTCATCCGAAAGGATGAGAACGACGTTGTCTACCGCACGCTGGAGGCCAAGTTTAACGCCATCGTTGACGAGATAATCGAGAAGCACGAGGCGGGCCAGCCCGTGTTGGTGGGCACCGTGTCGATCATGAACTCCGAGCTTCTCAGCCGCAAGCTCGACAAGCGCGGGATTCCCCACCAGGTACTCAACGCCAAGCACCACGAGCGCGAGGCCAAGATCATCGCGCAGGCTGGACGCAGCGGTGCTGTGACCATCGCGACCAATATGGCCGGACGTGGAACGGACATCCTGCTCGGTGGTAACCCGCATTTTATGGTGGACGAGGTGCTGATAGCCAACGGCATCGACCCCGAGGAAGCGACCGACGAGCAGAAGAATAAGGCGCTTGAGAAGGCCAAGGAGGTCTGTGCGGAGGACAACGAGAAGGTCCGCGCCGCAGGCGGCCTTGCCGTGTTGGGTTCCGAGCGCCACGAGTCCAGGCGAATCGACAACCAGCTTCGCGGCCGTTCTGGACGTCAGGGGGACCCGGGACTCACGAGGTTCTATCTCTCTTTGGAAGATGACCTGATGCGGCTCTTCGGCGGAGAGAGGATGGACCGAATCGGAAGGATGATGGCCAAGGCTGGAGGGGACGAAGACTTACCCTTGGAGGCCTCATTGGTGAGCAAGGCCATCGAGAGCGCTCAGCATCAGATCGAGTCGCTGAACTTCTCCGCAAGGAAGAACGTCTTGGAGTATGACGACGTGATGAACCTGCAGAGGCAGGCGATCTACGAGGAGCGCAACCGCATCTTGGACGGCAAGGACATCCACGAGATGTCCGCCGAGATCATGCAAGAGACGATCGACAGAGCGGTCGATGACTTCTGCGGCGACGAGAAGTCCAAGCGAGACGACTGGGATCTCGACGGACTCCACACCTGGCTCGTTCAGACCACCGGAAACACCGAGATTGAGATCGAGGGAGTCGACGAGATAGAGACCAGGAAGGGCATGGTCGAGGCTATCGACAAGGTTCTCACCTCGCTCTACGAGGAGAAGGAACAGACGCTGGGCGAGAATGCCATGCGCGTTCTCGAGACTCAGGTGATGCTGCGCACGATGGACTCCAGGTGGATGACCCATCTGCAGGAGATGGACTACCTCAAGGCCGGTATCGGCCTTCGAGCCTACGGGCAGCGCGACCCGCTGGTCGAGTACAAGAGCGAGGCACACCGTGCCTTCGGCTTTTTGCGTGACTCCATGTACGAGGACTACATCCGCACCGTGCTGAGGATTAAGGTTGCGGTCCGCGAGGAAAGCGAGCCCCAGATGCGCAACACCACGCTCTCCGGTCCCGGCGAGGCCACCGGCTCGATCCAGGCGTCTGGAAACGCCACCATCAGCCAGGCGTCTACGGTCACCTCGACAACGACGAGCCAGATCTCTCAGACCGTCTCTTCGGCAACTTCCGCTCCGAGGGTGGTGTCAACCGGTAAACCGCGCACCTACGTCAAGTCCAAGGACGATCCGTTCGCAAACGCCGGCAGGAACGACCCGTGCCCATGCGGTAGCGGGAAGAAGTACAAGAAGTGCCACGGCGCCGCCTCCAACCATTGAGATCGGTGATCCTTCGAAGTGCAGACAGGCGTATTGGGATCACACGGATCTGAAAAGGTGAGATGGAGATGATAGAGGACAGGAGCTCGGAGCTGGAGTCGCTGAGGTCGAGGATCGCGGAGGTGGGGGAGTATCTCCACATCGACTCCAAGCGCGACAAGCTCGCGGCCCTCGAGAGCCAGACGGCCCAACCCGGTTTCTGGGATGACTCTGCGAAGGCGCAGTCCGTAACGAAGCAGGTCTCCGACCTGCGCGACGACATCGAGGCGTACGATTTGGCGGTCTCGATGGTCGAGGATGCGATCGTGGCTAACGAGCTCGCCCTCGATGGCGACGACGAGTCGCTTGCGGAGGAGGTCTCGTCAGACATCGAGAAACTTTTGGCCAGCGTGGACTCCATGGAACTCTCATCGTGGTTCGACGGGGAGTTCGACCATGGGGATGCCATCGTGACCGTCACTCCGGGCCAAGGCGGACTCGAGGCGCAGGACTGGGCCGACATGCTCTTTCGCATGTACCTTGGCTATGCCCGGCGGAAGGGCTGGAGCGTCAATGTACTAGACGCACCCGCCGCCGAGGTGATCGGGATCGACAGGGCTACGTTTGAGATCCACGGCAAGGACGCCTACGGGATGATGGTTGCTGAGCAGGGTGTCCACAGGCTCGTGAGAATCTCGCCCACTGACGAGAAGAAGCGTAGACAGACGACATTTGCCGGGGTAGAGGTGCTGCCGGTCTTGCCAGAGGAGATCAACGTCGAGATCAACCCGGCAGACCTACGAATAGACGTCTACCGCTCCAGCGGGCCGGGAGGCCAATCGGTCAACACCACCGACTCGGCGGTCAGGATTACGCACATTCCCACCAAGATCGTGGTGACGTGCCAGAACGAAAAATCGCAGCTGCAGAACAAGGAATCCGCGATGAAGATCCTCAAGGCGAAGCTCTACGAGGTGGAGAAGGCCAAGAGGGACGCCGAGATAGCCGAGCTCCGCGGCGAGAAGCGTGAGATCTCGTTTGGGAGCCAGATAAGAAACTACGTTATGTACCCATACCAGCTGGTGAAGGACGTCCGCACCGGCATGGAGAGCGGCAACGTCGATGCGGTGCTCGACGGCGACATCGACAGGTTCGTTGTGGAGTATCATCGTTGGCGTGTGTCGAACAAGGACGAGTGACGATCGGCCGACGCGCCAGGAGCGCGGGCGCAGCCGGACAACCGGATGCGCTGGGAACAACCGGGGGTAACGTTGACAACTGAGGTAAGCACCGAGCGCAGCTTCGAGATCGAGAAGGTGGAGCATGCAGCCGCTCAGATGCGCCGCGACATCGTGGACATGATCCACAAGGCGGGCAGCGGGCATCCCGGAGGGTCGCTCTCGGCCGCCGACATCGTGGCAACCCTGTACGTATCGGGGGTCATGAGGCTCGACCCGCAGCATCTCGACGACCCGATGAGGGACAGGTTCATCCTCTCTAAGGGGCATGCCGCGCCGGTCCTCTACGCCGCTCTCGCGCAGATTGGGGTGATCGAGGCCGATGAGCTTTCGACGCTGCGAAAGCTCCACAGCAGACTGCAGGGCCATCCCGATTGCCGCAAGCTTCCGGGGGTGGAGGTATCCACCGGCTCCCTCGGGCAGGGTCTCTCGATCGCTGCTGGGCTGGCTCTAGGACTCAAGATGGATCACGGTAAGAACGCCCCGCAGGTATTCGCCCTCGTCGGAGATGGTGAGTCGCAGGAGGGGCAGATCTGGGAGGCGGCCGAGTTCGCGTCTCACTATCACCTCGGCAATCTCGTTGGGATCCTCGACTACAACAACCTGCAGATCGATGGGCACTGTTCCGATGTCATGGATGTCTCTCCCGTAGAGGACAGATGGGCCGCGTTCGGCTGGAAGGTCATAGGGATAGACGGCCACGACGTCGCCCAGATCCACTCGGCGCTGGTAGACGCCAGGGAATACACTGACGGACCGGTCATGATCGTGGCCAGGACCATGAAGGGCAAAGGCGTCTCTTTTATGGAGGACCAGGCGTCCTGGCATGGGAAGGCACCGGATGACGAGCAGGCATCACAGGCACTCGCCGAGCTCGATGCCGCTGTGGAGCGGGCTGCCGCCCGGATTGGAGGAACCGATGTGCGCTAAGGCTACGCGCGCCGCTTTGGGCGAGACCCTCTCCGAGCTCGTTGACGAGGGGATGGATGTAGTCGCGGTCGACGCCGACCTCTCAGGGTCCACCACCACCAAGGTCCTAGGACAAAACCATCCTGGACGCCTCGTGAACGTAGGGATCGCCGAGCAGAATATGATCGATGTCGCTGCCGGTTTGTCGCTCGCGGGCAAGATCGCCTTCACCGGTTCGTTCGCAGTCTTTGGAACCGGTAGGGCCTACGATCAGATCAGGAACACGCTGTGCTACTCCAACCTCGACGTCAAGGTGACCCCGACCCATTCCGGAATCTCCGTAGGGCCCGACGGCGGCTCGCATCAGATGCTTGAGGACATCGCCCTGATGAGGGCTCTTCCCAACATGCGGGTCATCGTCCCCGCCGACTACATGAGCGCCAAGGCCGCGATAAGGATCGCCGCCACCAATTCCGGGCCGTTCTATGTGCGCCTCGGGAGGGCCAAGCTCCCGGAGGTCTACGAGAGCGGGGAGGGCCTCGAACTGGGGCGCGCACGCGTGCTCAGGGAGGGCGACGATGTCACCATCGTGGCATGCGGGGCGATGGTGTCCCAGGCCATAGTCGCGGCGGATTCCCTTTCCGAAAGTGGCATCCGCGCCGAGGTTATCGACGTATTCTCGATCAAGCCGATCGACGCCTGCACCATAGCTGCCTCGGTCTCCAAGACCGGTTGCGCGGTCACGGTGGAGGAGCACTCTATAATCGGGGGCCTCGGGTCCGCCGTGGCGGAGGTGCTTGGCGAGAGCTGCCCGGCCAGGCTTCTCAGGCTGGGGGTGAGAGACACCTTCGGCACTTCTGGGGAGGCCGACGAGCTCTTCGAGGAATTCGGACTGGACGCTGCATCCATCTGCTCCTCGATTGTGGATTTCATGTAAAAGTGCCCTCTTTAGGCCCTTTACTGTGCTCTGGGGCACACTTGACGTGCCAAAGGGCACTCGTGGTTTCGTCTCTCTGCTAGAATGTCTGGGCACATTCGAAATCCCACAGCTTAAACGTAGTTTGTTTCGATTGGAGATCATGTGAGTTCAGAGGAACGTCGTTTTGAGGAGAGCACCTCCGGGGATCCCAATGTCACCGGCGCTCATGTGAAGACCTCGAACAAAAACGAGACGTCCGCGAATCTTCCACGCATCGACGATCAGCGCATCGGGGCATCCGATGAGCTGAACCTTTTCTCGGAAGACGACGTCATCACTAACCACACGTCGGTGCAAACCAACAACAGCACCTCCTCGATTCCCGCCGTCGATCCGCAGGATCAGTCCTTCTCCACCAGCCCATCGAGGACCAGCGCGGGAAGGACCGCTGGAGGCAGGAGGGGTCGCGCAGGCTCTGGCCTACCGAGTAGGAGGAAGCGCGGGAAGCGTGGTGTCGAGCCCCAGAGCCAGGCTGCTTCGGGTGCCAAGCCGGCGATAGTGTTCGACAGCGTGACCAAGATCTACGATGCACAGCCCGATAAGCCCGCTCTTGAAAACGTCAACCTCAAGGTCTACCCCGGGGAGTTCGTGTTTTTGGTCGGACACTCCGGATCGGGCAAGTCCACCTTTATCAGACTCATCAATCGCGAGCTCGAGGTGACGTCTGGAAACCTCTACGTCGCTGGTGAGAATCTCTCCAACATGAAGAGTTGGAGGGTTCCGTTTCTCAGGCGCAACATCGGGTGCGTCTTCCAGGACTTCAAGCTGCTCCCGAAAAAGACTGCGTTTGAGAACGTGGCCTTTGCGTTGGAGGTCATCGGCAAGTCCAAGCACATCATCAACACCCAGGTGCCCGAGGTGCTCAGGCTCGTCGGACTCGAGGGCAAGCTCGACAAGTACCCCGACCAGCTCTCCGGCGGAGAGCAGCAGAGAGCTTCGATCGCCCGCGCGATCGTCAACAGGCCCCCGCTTCTGATCTGCGACGAGCCCACCGGAAACCTCGACCCTCAGACATCGCTTGGGATCATGCGCCTTCTCGACAGGATCAACCGCACTGGCACCATCGTTCTCGTCGCCACGCACGACAAGGAGATGGTCAACAGCATGAGAAGGCGCGTCGTGGCCCTCGAGGGCGGTCACGTCATCCGCGATCAAGATAGGGGGGTGTACGGGATCGATGCGTAACCTCATCTACTTCATCAAGGAAGCCTTCATAAACTTCAAGAGGAACTTCTCCACCGCCATCGGATCGACCATAACGATCTTCCTGTCACTTCTCCTCATCGGTACATTTTTCTTTGCTAGCATCATGGTTGAGTCGGTCGTGGAGTCCGTCGAGGACAGGGTTAGCATTACCGCTTACGTCGCCGACGAAGCCAGCGACGAGGACATACAGGATGTCATGACCTACGCCGAAGGGCTTGAGTACGTCGATAGCGTCGACTTCACCACCAAGGAAGAGGCGTTGGAGAACTTCAAGAACTCATCGTCGACCAACCAGGATATTATCGACGCGCTCGGTGACGACAACCCCCTGCCCCGCTCGATAGAGATCGAGCTGACCGATCCGCAGCAGGTAGAGATCGTCGCCACACAGCTCGAGAACTATGAGACGTTCCGCGAGATCTGCGACGATCCGGATGATCCGTCCGAATCGATCATGTATGGTCAGCGAAGTGTCGAGAGGCTCTTCAGCGTTACCAACATCGTCCGCTATGCAGCGATTGCGGCAGTCGTGCTGTTGGTGTTCGTGACCCTGATCTTCATCAACAACACGATCAGGCT
>CAYRYP010000005.1:0-6102 GCA_964428485.1 uncultured Coriobacteriaceae bacterium | reverse complement strand
TCGCTGACCCTTTTGGTGATAGGACTTCTCATAGGCCTCTTTGGGTCGGCGCTGGCGATGCGCAGGTACCTGAAGGTCTAGGTAACGGGAGTTGCTCTGGAAAATGGATCTAAACGATAAGAGCAGGGGTGGGCGCGTGGACCTCGGCGAGGATGCCGAGATGGACACGCGTCCATCTTCTTTTTCAGATACCTTGAACGAGACTGAATGCCAGGAGGCGCCCGAGTGTGCCGTTAGATCCTGGTGGTCGGGGAAGAGGGTCGCCGTCGCCCTTCTCCTCATGGCGATCTTCGCTTTCATCGTTGGTCAGGCCACGATGGCAACTGGTCTCGTGGACGTGTTCAGCCGTACTCCACAGTATCTGGAGGAGGGTGCGACCACAGATGCCTCCGAGATCTCGGCACGGCTCGACGAGGTCGCGACGCTACTGGACTCCTCGGGGATCTACGACGTCGACGCCGACGCTGCGACAGAGGGGACGATAGAGGCTCTCCTGGAATCCACCGGGGACGCCTACGCGCAGTACTTCGATGAGGACGAGTACGCGGACTACCTGGCGAGTACCACCGGCTCCTTCATAGGGATAGGGATTGCCATCTATCAGGATGGCGACGACGTGGTGGTGTCGACGGTCTACGAGGGAACGCCTGCCGAAGACGCCGGCGTGCAGGTGGGAGACGTGGTGGTTTCCATCGACGAGGCGGAGGGCCCTTGGGATACCCAGGCGGTTCAGGAGGCGATAGAGCGCGATCCCGGCGAGACCGTCGATATAGTGTGGTCGAGGGATGGGGAGACACTTCAGACCACGATAGAGGTACAGGACATCTCCATCCCCAGCGTCGAGTACCAGCTGGTCGACACTACCGGGATCATAAAGCTCTCCACGTTCAACTCCACCACTACGCAGGAGGTGACGGAGGCTCTCGAGGACCTACAATCGCAGGGCGCGACCTCGATAGTGCTCGACCTTCGTGACAACGGCGGAGGCTTCCTCGAACAAGCCATAGGTGTGGTGTCGCTGTTCGTGGAGGAGGGCATCGCCGTGCAGCTCTACAGCAACTCCGGCGAGCAGGATCAGATGGTAAGTGGCGAGGCGATCTGCGACCTTCCGATGGCGGTGCTGGTGAATGGCAACAGCGCATCGGCGTCGGAGATCGTTGCTGCGGCGCTCCAGGACCATGGCCGGGCCACCATCGTCGGGGAGACGACCTACGGCAAGGGGACGGTGCAGACGCTGATCGGCCTCTCGTTCGGCGGCGGGATCAAGTTCACGATAGCGGAGTACCGTAGCCCGGACGGCGATGTGATCGACGGCGTCGGGGTCACTCCGGATATCGTGGTTGAGTCGTCTGACTCTTCAGATGACACCCAATCGGGCAATATCGATTCGGACGCTCAGCTTCAGGCAGCTATCGAGGCGATTGCCTCGCAGGGCTGATCCGGCCAACTGGGAGGAACCCGATGCCATCTGGCAGGAGGGGCGGGAAGCGCAAGGGCCGCCGCGGCTCTAGAGGAGCCGGGCATTCCAGCACGAGGCGCAAGACGCCGTCGGCCGCATTCCCCACCGGAACCATCAGCATAACCTCGGAGGGCTACGGATTCGTGGAGACCTCCGATGGCAAGTTCTTCATACCCGCGCGTAGGATCAACGGCGCTATGGATGGCGACACCGTGCGCGTCCGGCCCAGCTCGTCTGGGGGTGGGCGCGACGGCTCCGGCGCCTCCGATGGATCGCGCCGCTTCGGCTCCCGTGCTCCCATCGCCACCGTCGATCGTGTGCTGCACCGCGCCCACTCCACGATCGTGGGGATGTACATCCTGCTCGACGGGATCGGCTTCGTGATTCCCCAGGATGCACGGATGGATTACCTCATCCGCGCGAGGACCACCGAGAGCGTCTGTCCTGGGGAGTCCGACATCGTCATGCTCGCTATGGAGACGTATCCCTCTAGGCGCGAGTCGCCCAGTGGAGTCGTCGTGAGGATACTGGGGCGTGAGGGAGATCCCGGAATAGCCGAGGAGATCATAGCGGCTCGTCATGGCCTAGAGACCGCATTTAGCCAGGGGGCCATCGAGGAGGCGGGCGAGCTTAGACTCGACATCGACTCCGCCCTGCAGGAGCCGGACAGGCGCGACCTCCGCGACAGGTTCATCCTCACCATAGACCCCGCGGATGCCAAGGACTTTGACGACGCTCTCTCGTTGGAGCATGTCGATGGACTGGTGAGGCTTGGGGTCCACATCGCCGATGTCTCCCACTATGTGAGATGGGGTACATCGCTCGACCTCGACGCCCGTCGCCGCGCGACGAGCACCTACTTCCCCGACAGGGTGATCCCGATGCTGCCGGAGAGGCTCAGCAACGGGCTGTGCTCGCTGAACCCGGATGAGGAGAGGCTTGCCTTCACGGTCGACATCTACCTGGATGGGAGCTGCAAGGTCGTGAGGTCAGAGATGTATCCGAGCGTCATTCGCTCGCGTTTGAGGCTCGACTACGGCCATGTTCAGGAGATGTTCGATGGGGGCTGCCCCTATCCTAGTGAGGAGGCGCGGGGAGTTCTCGATGGGTTGCACCGTGTGAGCCGAAAGCTCTTCGCGAGGAGGATTGCGAGAGGTGCGCTCGACTTCGAGTCTAGCGAGCTTAAGATCGTCTTCTCCGATTCCGGGGAGCCGATCGACATCGTCAAGCGCACGAGAAACGATGCGACCGACCTGGTCGAGGAGGCGATGATACTCGCGAACGAGACCGTCGCCTCGTTCATGCTGGACGCCGGATCTCCCATGGTCTACCGAGTTCACGACGAACCCTCACCGAGCTCTCTGGAGGAGGTCGTTCCGGTTCTAAGGGAGCTCGGAGTGCTTAAGGGGTCGCTCGCCCCCACCAACAGGTCTATCCAGTCGGTTCTCGACTCCGTCCGGGGCAAGCCTGTGAGCGAGATCGTCAACGGGATGCTACTGAGAGCGATGAAGCAGGCGGTCTACCGCGATGGGTTCACAACGCACTTTGGTCTGGCGTCGACGGGATACACCCATTTCACCTCCCCGATCAGACGCTACCCAGATCTTATAGCGCACAGGTTTTTGAGATACAGGCTCTTCGAGGCGGCCCGTGACAGGGGTGAGATCCCCAGGAGTGAGCCGCTTCCCTCCGCCGTTGTCGGTATCGGACAGATGGCCGATCAGCTCCAGCAACTCTGTGAGCACTCGTCTGCGATGGAGCGCGAGGCCGAGAAAGCCTCTTACGAGGCCCTCGAGCGTAGGATCTGCGAGTATATGGAGGGCTTCGTGGGGCAGACCTTCGACGCGATGATCGTCAACGTGCTCTCGTTCGGCTTCTTCGTGAGGATCACAAATGGGTGCGAGGGTCTGGTCTCGGTGCGGTCCCTAGACGGCTGGTACTCGTTCGACGAGACGAAGAGGGTGCTGACGGATCTAGATAGTCCCCGTGGCAGGACCTTCGGCCTGGGGCAGCGCGTGCGCGTGGTGCTGATATCTACCGGATCGGCCGGATCGAGGGCTAGACTCGCGTTTCGGCTCGCGTGATTCGCGCGCAACGAATGCGAGACGACGCATTCAACACAACACGAGTCACATGGCTGCTCACACCTCCACGCCGGCGATCAGCAGGTCGATGAACTGCCTGGCTGCACGCGGGCTTCTGCCGCCAGCCCGGATCGCGAATGCCTCTCCGCGCCTGACCAGCTCATCGCGTTCGATCCCAAGGCCTGCTTCTGCGGCCAGGCTCTCCAGGATCTCCGCGAAGCGGCGTCTGTCCGGGCTGGAGAAGGTTACTATCAACCCGAACCGTGCGGAGAGGCTCATCGTCTCCTGCCTGGTGTCCAGCTCGTGGATGTCGGTTCCCACGCGGTCCTCGGCGGTCTCTTTCACCAGGTGTCTGCGATTGGATGTCGCGTAGACGACCGCATTAGAGGCGCGCCCGCCCGCCCCTCCCTCGAGGATGGCTTTTAGCGCGGCAAAGTTGTCGTCGACCGCGGAGAAGCTGAGGTCGTCGACGAACACGATGAATTTGAGTGGATTGTCGGCAAGTTCGTCCATCAGAAGGGGTAGATCGAAGAGCTGGCTCTTCCTGATCTCTACGAGTCTGAGTCCCATAGGAGCGTATTCGTTGACGATCGCTTTGACGGTGCTGGACTTCCCGGTGCCGGCCTCCCCGTATAGAAGCACGTTGCACGCGGGTTTTCCGCAAAGCAGGGCCTCCGTGTTCTCTATTACCTTCGCGCGCTCGGCCTCGTATCCCGGGAGGTCGGCAAGCATTATTGGGTCGGGGTGTTTGACAGCTGCGAGCTCTCCTTGCTGAAGGGTGAACACGTGGTGCTTGGAGAAGATCCCGTATCCCGTGGTCGCGATCGATGTCAGCCTGTCCGCGTAGCGGGCTCGGAAGTCGATCTCGCAGATGCTCCAGCTCGGTAGCGAGCGCAGGGAGGAGGCGAGTAACCGGTGCGGATCGCCAGGGTCTTCCGATACAGAGCCGCTCTGTGCCATCTCGGCAAGCGCTTCTAGGTTCACTAGTGCGAGCTCATCCAATGTCGAGAGATCGGCCTCGGTCGCGTTGCATATCAGGAAGTCTGACTTCTCACCGCGGGCCCTTGCACGGGTGTACTCGCGCACATGTGGGTTGTCGACTCCGAACGCCGAGTCTGCCAGCACCTCCGACCAGCACGACCCCTCCTTGAACAGGAACGATTCGAATCTAGCGACAGCGCTCACGGCCAGAAGTCTCGATTGGGCGGTGCCATCGCAGAGCGATATCGCCTCGAGGGCGTCTCTGAGCGCGGAGACCACCGGCACCTCCAGTAGCTCTCTGAATATCACAAGTCCTTCGAGTCTCTCGAGAAGCCTCGCCGCGTCCATGGAAACCCTCCTTTCGAGTTCCGCGTCCAGGACAATGGTAGGACAATGGTATCCCGTCGCGGGCGAACCGGATGCGGATTCGATCAATTTAACGAAGCAGAAAATTAGTGCACGTAGCATAATCAAGAATACGGTCCCGGAACCGTTGGGTGGGGGCCGCCAAGGACTGGCGGCTGTGTTGTCTTTGCGAAGGAGGCCGGGAGATGTCGATTGCCAAGTACTACGAGAGCGATTGCAACCTGGGTGTGCTCGACGGCAAGACCGTTGCCGTCATAGGCTTCGGAAGCCAGGGGCATGCGCATGCGATGAACCTTGCGGAGAGCGGGGTGGACGTGGTTGTTGGCCTTAGGAAGAGCTCTCCGCGTTGGGGTGTGGCCTTAGAATTCGCCGCCTCGCATGACAACTTTAGGGTCATGGAGGTCGAGGAGGCTGCGGAGGCCGGGGATGTGGTCATGATGCTCGTTCCCGATGAGAACTGCCCCGACATCTACTGCTCCAAGATCGCCCCTCACATGAAGGAGGGCAACGCTCTTGCATTCGCTCATGGCTTCAACATCCTTTACGGCACCATCGTGCCAGAGCCCTTCATCGACGTGATCATGATCGCTCCCAAGGGTCCGGGACGCACTGTGCGTCAGATGTACACTGAGGGCTACGGTGTCCCGTGTCTCGTCTCCGTCGACCAGGATCACACCGGTCGAGCCAAGGAGATCGCCCTCGCGTACGCAGCTGCGATTGGGGCCGGACGCTCGGGGATCTTAGAGACGACGTTTCGGGAGGAGACCGAGACCGATCTCTTCGGCGAGCAGGCCGTTTTGTGTGGCGGTGTCTCCGAGTTGATCCATGCCGGCTTCGACACGCTAGTCGAGGCAGGCTACGAACCCGAGATGGCTTACTACGAGACTTGCCACGAGGTCAAGCTGATCGTGGATCTCGTTATCGAGGGCGGCTTCGTGAAGATGGCCAACTCCATCTCCAACACCGCGGAGTACGGTGCCTATCGTACAGGAAGGCGCATCGTCACCGAGGAGACGCGCAGAGAGATGAGGCGGATTCTTGACGAGATTCAGGACGGCACCTTCGCGAGCGAGTTTTTGACCGAGATGAGTCCCTCTGCAGGTAGAAAGATCCACTTCCTCGCGAAGCGGCGCCAGCAAAGCGAGCATCTGATCGAGGAGGTTGGCGCGGAGCTGCGCGCTATGATGCCGTGGATCGGCGAGGGAGAGTAGC
>CAYRYP010000004.1:0-34401 GCA_964428485.1 uncultured Coriobacteriaceae bacterium | reverse complement strand
TCTTTCAGGGAGCTTGTCATGGCCTCTCACTTTGTCCGTGGTTTTCGCTTGTGGCAGCCTCTCCGGTCGGTCCGGCAGGTGTGCAGGCACAGGCGAGGGTTGGACTCTTGCGGTCAACAGGGAAAGCTTATTGACCCATCCAGCAACATTCAAGACGCGGGGCCGTCTGAAGTCGGCGGAAATCAATGTGTGTCCAGTGGAGTGCGATTCCATCTCATCTCCCTGGGCCAGGTCGGATGCAGCAGAGGGGAGTGGGGTGCGCAATCCGTTTGCGGAAGGTTTCGGAATGGGCAGGACAATATGCCCCATAGGGGTATATGATTTCCAGGAAAGATACCCCCTAGGGGCATATGCGGAAAGCAGGCGTTTATGGTCGATGAGAAGATACCGGACGTGGGGATGCGGGAAGGCTCCAAGGATGACAGGTGCCTATCCGAAGACGGGGGCTGCTGCGACTGCCGACACAAGGAGACGGAGCGCAGCGCCAAACTCAGATCCGATCTACATAAGAGGCTCAACCGTGTGATCGGGCAGCTTGGTGGCGTCAAGTCGATGATCGACGACAACCGCTACTGCGGTGACATCCTCATCCAGCTGGCCGCTGTTGAAAAGGCAGTGCGCAGGGTCTCCGACATGATCCTGCAGGACCATTTGGAGACCTGCGTGGTAGAGCAGATCCGCGATGGCAACGACGGGGTCATCGACGAGGTTATGAGCCTGATCCGCAGGTTCAACTAGTGGGCTGCCGCTTGGGTGGCACTCCTTGCCTAGTAGAAGTGTGTACAAGATGAAGCAGAAGTTCGATGTGACCGGGATGACTTGCGCGGCCTGCTCGTCTAGGGTCGACAAGGTCACCCGTGAGGTAGACGGCGTGGAAGACGTCGTCGTAAACCTTCTCAAAAACAGCATGGAGGTGGAGTTCGACGGAAGGCCGGAGGTCATCGCGGCCATAGAGCGGGCGGTCGAGCATGCTGGCTACGGTGCTACACCGGCCGTGGAGGCGTCTGTCGGACAGGCAGGCGCGCCTTCGGCTAAGGATCCAGGTGCTGCAGCTCGTGAGGCGGCACGCAAGATGCGCACCCGCCTGATCGTGTCGATCATCTTCGTAGTGCCGCTGTTCTACCTTTGCATGGGGCACATGTTCGGCTGGCCGATCCCGCCAGTGTTCCACACAAGCGAGGGGATACTCCCGTTCGCCTTCACGCAGTTTCTACTGCTCCTGCCGATAATCGGGGTGAACTTCAGCTACTTCACCACTGGCTTCTCGTCGCTTCTGCGCGGTTCGCCCAACATGAACTCGCTCATCGCGCTGGGCTCAGCGGCATCCACTATCTACGGAATCTATGGCATATATCGCATCGGGTTTGCCCTTGGTCTAGGCGACATGTCCACGGCCCACTCGGCGGCGATGGATCTCTACTTCGAGTCCGCCGGCATGATCCTCGCGCTGATCACGCTTGGGAAGTACTTCGAGTCGCGTGCAAAGGGTCGCACTACCGACGCCATAGTCAAGCTGATGGATCTCTCTCCCAAGACCGCTATCAGGCGCGCGGCGGACGGCACCGAGGAGGAGATTCCGGTGGATCGGGTGTGCGTGGGGGACATTCTTGTGGTCAAGTCCGGCATGGGCGTGCCCGTCGACGGCACGGTAGTCGAGGGTTCGGGCTCGGTGGACGAGTCGGCGATCACCGGGGAGGGTATTCCGGTTGAGAAGACGGTCGGTTCCACGGTGATCGGTGCTACGGTGAGCCGCTCGGGATGGTTTGCCATGCGCGCGGAGCACGTCGGCGATGACACGGCGATCGCCGGTATCATCCGCATGGTGGACGACGCCACGAGCTCCAAGGCCCCCATCGAGAAGGTAGCCGACAGGATCAGCGGCATCTTCGTGCCGTGCGTCATTGCGATCGCTGTTGTTACCTTCATCGTCTGGATGGCTCTCGGCGGTGGTCTGGAGACTGCGATGTCGCATGCGGTCACGGTGCTCGTGATCTCGTGCCCGTGCGCGCTCGGGCTCGCTACGCCCACCGCCATCATGGTGGGAACCGGGCGCGGTGCCAGCAGGGGCATCCTGGTCAAGTCGGCCGACGCCCTGCAACGCGCCCATTCCGTCTCTACCGTCATCATGGACAAGACCGGCACCATCACCACTGGGCACCCCCGTGTCACTGATGTTGTCAGCGTCGGGGGAGGCAGCGTGAAGCACGCGGAACTCGTGGGCGTCGCCGCATCGCTTGAGGGTCTTTCCGAGCACCCGCTCGCCCAGGCGATCTGCGACTACGCTGATTCTATCGATGCTCCCAGATCCGACGTCTCCGACTTCTCCCAGACCCCGGGCAGAGGTATCGCAGGCACAGTCTCTGGCGAGGCATGGATGGCCGGAAACGAGCGGATGATGCGTGAGGCTGGCGTGGAGCTGGGCAACCTGCCAAAGGTAGCAGAATCGCTCGCCGACGACGGCAAGACTCCGCTGTTCTTCTCGAAAGATGGGATCGCCGCAGGCATCATCGCGGTGGCCGACGTTGTCAAGCCTTCCAGCGAACGCGCGGTCTCGGAGCTCTCCGAGATGGGGATCGATGTGGTCATGCTCACAGGCGACAACGAGCGGACGGCTCGGGCCGTGCAGCGCCAGTGCGGCATCAGCAGGGTCGTCGCCGGTGTGCTCCCCGCAGACAAGGCCGCCGAGGTCTCGAGGCTGTCGGAAACCGGCACCGTGGCGATGGTGGGTGATGGCATCAACGACGCTCCGGCACTCGCTACGGCCGACGTCGGTATCGCGATCGGCGCTGGCACAGACATCGCGATGGAGAGCGCCGACATGGTGCTCATGCGAAGCGATCTTTTGGACGTACCCGTCGCTATCCAGCTCTCTCGTGCTACGATGCGAAACATCAAACAAAATCTGTTCTGGGCTCTGTTCTACAACGCGATCTGCATTCCGCTGGCAGCCGGGGCGCTCTCGGCGTTTGGCATCAACCTCAACCCGATGATCGCCGCGGCGGCGATGAGTCTGAGCTCGATTTGCGTGGTTGGAAATGCGCTCAGGCTGCGGGCTTGGAAGCCTCGCGTGGCCACGGTGAGTATCGAGTCGAGCACCGACCCCGGGGAGTCTGCGACCGAGATGTTCGCTGGTGAGGTAAGGGTTCTGGAGATCGAACCTGCCTCTGCAAGCGAGAGTATCGAGGTCCAGTCTCCCGCACCCACTCCCGCCGCGCTCGCAGATGTGGTGAAAGATGCGTCAGACGGCGCCTATAAAGATGAAGCGCCTGAAAGGAAGAGCACCATGACCAAGACGATAGACGTGACCGGAATGATGTGCCAGAACTGCGTGAAGCACGTGACGCATGCCCTTGAGGGCATAGACGGTGTGAGCTCGGTTGAGGTCGATCTCGACGCGGGGACCGCTATCTGCGATGTGGTCGATGGGGTTGCCGACGACATCCTCGTTGCCGCCATCGTCGACGCCGGGTACGAGGCCAAGATCAGGTAGGGGTGCACCGCCACTGTTGGTGGAGGTCTCGACGTGCGCGTTGACTCCGAGCAAGCTGCACGCGCTGCTAGACTGTGTATATCGCGCAGTTGTTGGGCGTCTCGAAGCAGTCTACCTGGCAGACGGGAAGCCCCTGCTCGGTGAGCCTGTCGGCGAAGTAGCGCGCGAGGTTTTCCGCCGTCGTCCTAAACGGCAGGATCGTGAGCGTGAAACCCTCTCTTTCCAGGCATGCGATCGTGTCGGCCGAGAGCGTCCCATCCTCCACGAGAAAGGTGTGGTCCAGCTCTTCGGCGAGCGCCCTTACGGCCTTCTTGAACACTCCGAAGTCGAGCACCATGTCTCGCATGGTTCCCTCTTTCTGCAGGCTGTCTTGTCCGAGGTAGACCACCACTTTCCAGCGGTGTCCGTGCAGGTTCTCGCATTTCCCGTAGTAATCCGCCAGGAAGTGCGCGCTGTCGAAGCATGCCTCTGTTTTGAGCCCGTACATCTCTCCTCCTAGCAAAAGCCGATTCGTGCTTGGGGGTATCTTAACCCCGCGATGCTTTTGCAACCCCCGGTGTGCCGGGTGCGTCCTTGTCGGTGGCACCGGGTCCATGACAGATGGAGCCACGCGACAGATTGCCGATGCCGCAAATACTATGTCACGTTATAAATGTCTTATCGTTTATTGAGATGACCTGCCGCTTTTGCGGGTGTAGCTTCGGATGTGCGGGTAGATGGGGCCTGCGCCGGGGTGTGGAGTGTATTTTTCGAGGGGGAGATCTCGAGATGGCAAGTGGGCAGGTGGTGCTTCTTACCACCAAGCGCGAGGTCGCCAAGTTTGTGGATGCTGCCAGGGCACGCGGCGAGCGCATAGGGCTCGTTCCCACGATGGGGGCGATTCATTCTGGGCACCAGTCGTTGGTGGCCCGCGCGCTCGAGAGCGCCCAGACCGTCGTCGTCTCTGTCTTCGTAAATCCCACACAGTTCGCACCGGGCGAGGACTACGATGCCTACCCGCGCACGCTCGACGACGACGTTAGGTTGCTCGGGGAGGTGGGCGCCGCGGCGGTGTTTGCTCCCAGCGTGGCTGAGATGTACGGAGAGCGAATGGTGGAGCTGATGCGGCGCACCGGTCGTGCGCCCATCGAATCGATGTGCCACCCGGTTGCGGGAAGCGCCGCGAAGCTATGGGAGGGTGCCAAGAGGCCCACCCACTTCGACGGGGTAGTGACGGTGGTCAACAAGCTCTTCAACATCGTCGACCCCGACCTTGCGTGTTTCGGTGAGAAGGACTTCCAGCAGCTTGCCGTGATAAGGCAGATGGTCTGCGATATGGATATGGGCATCGAGATCATAGGTTGCCCGATTGCGCGCGATCCAGACGGCCTTGCGATCTCCAGCCGAAACAGGTACATGGACGAGTTCCAGCGTGCACGCGCCTTGTCGCTGTCGGCGGCGCTTGGGCGCGCCCGCGAGATGTTCGTGCAGGGCTGCACCGACACCGCTGCTATCTCCTCGGAGATGCGCTCGATCATAACCGCGGCCCCGGCCGAAGTCGACTACGCCGAGATCATCGACGCCGCCACGCTGGAGCCGCTTGAGAGCCTCGAGGGAATCGACGGCGCGGACGCTCGTGCCATCATCGCCGCTAGGGTCGACACCATCAGGCTCATAGACAATGCATCGCTTGGCTGAAAACGCCGGGCAACACCAAGAAGGACAATTACGGTTTGGAGTGCATATGGCTGCAGAAGGCAACCAGGTAATAGAACAGCGTCAAGACGCAGAGGCTAACCCCGCTCACGGCAGGGGCCACAAGAAGGGAACGGACGAGCAGTTCAACAGGCTAGGCACCGGCAGCATCCCCAAGCTCCTGATGGAGTTTGGTATCCCGGCTGTGGCGAGCCTCATCATCAGCGGTCTGTACAACGTACTTTCGGCGATCTTCCTCGGGCAGGGGGTCGGAACGATCGGGTTGGCCGTCTCCACGGTGGCAAATCCCATGATGATCCTCTTCATGGCGTTGGCCTTGCTGGTAGGAAATGGGGGCAACGCGCTCGCGGCGATAAAGCTGGGGCAGGGTAAGAAGGACGAGGCCGAAAAAGTCCTCGGAAACACGCTTCTCTTGGGGATCATGGCTTGGATCGTCATGCTCGTGATCGTCTTCGTGTTCATCGACCCGATACTCTCGCTCGCCGGTGCCACCGAGGAGACCTGGACTCACTCCCAGCAGTTCATACAGATCCTCTCCATAGGCTCGATCTTCCAGATCCTCGGATTGGGGATCAACAACTTCATCAGGTCGGCCGGCGACCCCAACCGCGCGCTATGGTCGATGCTGTCCGGTACGCTCGTTTGCGTGGCGCTGAGCTACCTGTTCGTAATCGTGCTGGGTTTTGGGGTCCCCGGACAGGCCTGCGCCACCATCACCGGCCAGGCGGTCACATGCGCTGTGGTGCTCTACTACTTTTCTAAGAGCCCCAAGTCGCCGTTCAAGCTCAAGTTGTCCAACATCCCGTTCAAGCGTGGCATCCCCTCCGCGATCCTCGCGCTCGGTTCCGCCTCGTTCCTGCTTCAGCTGGCCCTCACGATCGTCTCGTTCATCATAAACAACCAGGTGGGGGTCTACGGGGCTCTCACTGACATCGGCGAGACTGGGTGCTTCGCTGTGTTTGCTGTCATGCAGCGGGTCGCGCTGTTTGTAATGCTCCCTGCTATGGGAATCCCCGTTGCGGCGCAGCCTATACTCGGCTATAACTTCGGCGCCCGCATCCCCAGAAGGATCAAGGCCACGCTCAAGCTCGAGCTGAAGGTCGCGTTCGTGCTGTGCCTGGTCCTGTGGGGGCTTATCGAGATCTTTACAGCCCAGATCTGCATGCTGTTCGGCATCGAGTCCGACCTCCTGGAGTTCTGCGTCTTCGCTCTGCGGCTGCAGACCGTGGTCATGCCGTTGATGATCTTCCAGATAGTGATCTCGTCATACTTCCAGGCAACGGCTAGGCCTGCGCGCTCGATCTTCCTGTCGCTCACCAGGCAGCTGATCTTCCTGATACCGCTCTATCTGGGTATGCCCGTTCTTATCGGAGCGTTCTTCCCAGGGGTCGATCAGATCTTTGGCGTGGTGGTGTCGCCGCCCATAGCCGATGTACTCTCGTTCATATGCGCCATAATTTTCATCGTGTTCGAGTTCAGGAGACTAAACGCCCAGATCCGCGAGGAAGATGTGCCCGATGGGGATGCCGGCGGGACTGGGATCGAAACCGGAGAGGCAGCGACCGTCCAGGAGGCGTGAGTCACACTCGTCCCGGCGCTTGCCTTCTTACAGGTGGGGCATTGAGGACAGGGGGTATACCATGCTCATAGCAGTTGACGTCGGGAACACCCAGACGACGATAGGAGTCTACGACGGGGAGTCCATGAGGGCTTTCTGGAGGGTTCCCAGCGATCGCAAGGCGACGTCGGACCAGGTGCTCATCCAGCTGCACTCGCTCCTCGGGCTGCAACCCGGACTCTTGGGAAATATCGATGGGGGAGTGGTCTCGAGCGTGGTGCCCCCACTGACGATCTCCTGGAAGTCGGCCGTGTCCACACTGCTGTCCGATGGCGGGTCCGAAGAACCGCGTCTTGAGATCGTGGACGCGACGCGCGACTACGGTGTGAAGTTGCGCTTCGCCAACCCGCGCGAGGTCGGCCCCGACAGGATAGCCGATGCCGTGGGGGCAACGGCCAAGTACGGCTACCCCTGCATCGTCGTGGACCTCGGAACCGCTACCAATATCGAGGTCATAGATGGCGACGGCGCCCTCATCGGCGGAATCATCGCGCCGGGGATCGCGGTATCAGCTAACGCGATGTTCTCGCATGCCGCTCGGCTTGCGCAGGTCGACCTCGCCATTCCCGAGCACGTGATAGGCAGGGGTACGGTTGAGGCCATACAGTCTGGTCTCACCTACGGTGAGGTTTCGCGCATCGACGGCCTCGTGAGGCTGATCAGGGGAGAGATGGGCTGCGATGACGCGCGCGTCATAGCAACCGGTGGACTCATCTCCCTAATCGCGCCGATCTCTGAAACTATCGACATCTGCGATAGCTTTCTCACTCTCGACGGTCTGAGGATCATTTTTGAGCGCACCAGGGGATGACAGCACACTGAGGATTCCTTTTGCGCTCCCCGCTCGCAGCGCCTTTTCGCCGCCCGCCAAACATCCGTGGTTTTTTCTCCAGGACACTTGAAACCTGGCGCTCCAAGGACCATACTCACATCTGTTAGCAGTCGACCTCAAAGAGTGCTAACAGCCCGAGGCGGAGATTGCTAAGCACCTTCGCAGGGCGGAAGCAAGAAATCGATTCGATCGAAGAACATGCACGTCATAGGAGGTAATCGCAATGAATCTGAAGCCACTGGGTGACAGGGTGATCCTCAAGCAGGACGATGCCGAGACCATGACCAAGTCGGGTCTCTACATCGCCAGCACTGCTCAGGAGAAGCCGCAGCGCGGCAAGGTCATCGCCGTGGGCGAGGGCAAGCTCGACAACAACGGGAATCTGGTTGTTCCCGCTGTCAAGGAGGGTGACACCGTCATCTACAGCAAGTACGGCGGAACCGAGGTCACAGTCGACGACGAGGACTACCTGATCCTGCGTGCCGACGACATCTACGCTGTCATCGAGGACTAGTCTTTGAGCTCCCTTTTGGGTTCTGTAGTGAACGAAATCAAGGTTTAGCAGAGAGGATCTGTTGAAAATGGCAAAGGACATCAAGTTCGACACCGATGCGCGCGAGTCTCTCGCCGCAGGTGTAACCAAGCTCGCCAACGCTGTCAAGGTGACCCTCGGCCCCAAGGGCCGCTATGTCGCCTTCGAGCGTAGCTATGGCGCCCCAACTATCACTAACGACGGCGTCACCGTTGCCAAAGAGGTCGAGCTCGAGGACCCCGTGGAGAACATGGGTGCCCAGCTCGTCCGCGAGGTTGCAGTGAAGACCAACGACGTTGCCGGTGACGGAACCACCACCGCCACGCTGCTCGCCGACGTCATCGTCAACGAGGGTCTGCGTAACGTTATCGCCGGGGCCAATCCGCTGGCTATCCGCAAGGGCATTGAGAAGGCCAAAGATGCCGTCGTGGCCTACATCAAGGAGCACTCCACCGAGGTAACCAGTCAGGAGCAGATCGCCAACATCGGCACCATCTCCTCCCATGACGAGACCATCGGCTCGAAGATCGCCGAGGCCATGAGCATCGTCGGTAACGACGGCGTGATCACCGTCGAGGACTCGCAGACCTTCGGCATCGACATCGAGACTGTCGAGGGAATGCAGTTCGACAAGGGTTACATCTCGCCTTACATGGCCACCGATATGGAGCGCATGGAGGCCGTTCTTTCCAACCCCTACATCCTGCTTGCCAGCCAGAAGATCTCCTCCATTCAGGATCTCCTGCCGCTCCTGGAGCAGGTCATGCAGTCCGGACGTCCGCTGCTGCTCATCTGCGAGGATCTTGAGGGCGAGGCTCTGGCCACCCTGCTTCTCAACAAGCTGCGTGGAACCCTCAACGTTGTCGCCGTCAAGGCTCCCGGCTATGGTGATCGCCGCAAGAGGATGCTCGAGGACATCGCCATCGTCACTGGTGGCCAGGTCATCACCGAGGATCTCGGCATGAAGCTCTCCGACACCACCATCGAGCAGCTCGGCCATGCCAAGACCGTCAGGGTCAACAAGGACACCACCACCATCGTCGATGGCACCGGCAACCCCGATGAGATCAAGGCCCGCATCGCTCAGCTGAAGTCCGAGATCGAGATCACCGATTCCGACTTCGACCGTGAGAAGCTCGAGGAGCGCCTCGCCAAGCTGTCCGGCGGTGTTGCGGTTATCAAGGTTGGCGCAGCTACCGAGGTTGAGCTCAAGGAGAAGAAGTCGCGCATCGAGGATGCCCTGCAGGCAACCCGTGCGGCCGTCGAGGAGGGCATCGTCCCCGGAGGCGGTGTCGCGCTGCTTGACGCCATCAAGACTCTCGACTCCATCGAGTGCTCCGATCCCGAGGAGAAGGTCGGCGTCGACATCATCCGCCGCTCTCTCGAGGCTCCGCTGCGCACCATTGCCAGCAACGCCGGCTTCGAGGGCTCGGTCATCGTCGAGAAGGTCAAGGGCCTCGATGAGGGCCAGGGCCTCAACTGCGATACCGGCGAGTTCGGCGATCTCATGAAGATGGGAGTTATCGACCCGGTTAAGGTCGTTCGCACCGCGCTCGAGAACGCCGCCTCGATCGCCTCGATGATCCTTATCACCGAGGTCACCATCAACACTATCCCCAAGGATCCGGATCCTGCCGCCGCCGCTGCCATGGCTCAGGGCGGAATGGGAATGTAGGAGAGCAACGCCTCCCATCACCGGTCCACGGTTCACCGTTTTGGCTGGATAACAGCTGAGATCAACAGGGAGCCCGGGTGCCAACGAGCATCTGGGTTCCCATTTTGCTATGAGCTAAAGTCCAAAAGATAGGGCTATAGCCCAAAAGATAAGCCCCTGACCTGCAAGATGCGGATCAGGGGCGTTTTTTCGATTGGCGGAAGGGGAGGGATTCGAACCCTCGGAACGGGGGCTGCCCGCTCAACGGTTTTCAAGACCGTCGCAATAAACCGCTCTGCCACCCTTCCGGTTCACATCAAAATAGCATATCGCACGCGAATGCTGGTTGAGATGGCGTGGTAGGAGCCTGCTCTTCCGGAGACGGGCGGCCAGACGGACGCCCATGACCAACCCCCCGTGTCGGCTGAGCGAAAATTTCACGTAAAGGCGCCGCACATCCCCCCAGGAGCCTGGCCTATATAACAACGCAGCTAACGTAGGCGATGTGGTCGGAACCGTGGTTGTAGGGGATCCCGGCGGCGGTGCATGTGTCGCTCACCACCAACCCCGATGCCTCCATGGAGACGAAACTTCTGTTCGGGAACCTGCACTCGGCGTCTGGATAGGAACACTCGCTGCAGATCGTGCAGGCTCCGGCGGCGAGCACCAGGCAATCCGGGACGATCTCGCGGACATCGGAGACGAACTTGGGGATGCGTTCTTTGTGGAGATCGCTGGTCTCCATCATCGTCTCGATGTCGAACTCGTCCTCGAGGTCGCCTACGGTCTGGAACACCACCACGCTGCTGCGCTTGCCGATCTCCTCGCGGAAGTAGTCGAGGGTTCCACAAGCTGGAGGACATGCCCAGTTCCTATCGTAGCTCTTGCATTTGTCGGCAGAACACATGTCGCGCACCTCGTCGCGAACCCTCAGCTTGTCTGCTGTCGTGATGCCGATGCACTCGAAGCCGTGCTCACGTGCAAGTTCCACGATCTTTTCCGTGATCTCCTCGTTAGTCATCCCGTTTTTCTCCTCCTGTTCCATCTGGAGCCGGGCGGTAGATCACCCCATAGCCGTCCCGGTCTCCTGCACCCTCTATTCCTCAAACATCATCTGCTCGACGTAGTACTCGTTAAACTTCGCAGAGGTCGAAAGCTCCACGTAGTCGCATTTATCCATGACTTCGACCAGGCTTTTCCTCGCCTCCGTGGAGACCAGGACGGCAGCGGCGCCCTCTCCGGCCGAGTTCCCAACCGACTCGGTGCGGTCGATCAGCTCTGCCGGGAAGATGCCTATGCGCATGGCGTTGGCGATGTCGATGTGACTGCCGAACCCGCCGGCGATGTAGAGGCTCTCCACATCGTCTACCCCGATGTCGTACTCGTCGAGCAGGGTGTAGACCCCTGCGCAGATGGCCGCTTTGGCAAGCTGGATGTTTCGAACGTCCTTCTGCGTGACGTAGACGTTGCACTCGCGTGAGAGCCAGATCACACTCTCGTCGTGGACCTCGCCTATGAAGCGCACGGCGTCGCCGTCTACCTCGTCTTCGTCCACGATACGACCGGTCTCATCTATGACCTCGAGGTTGAGCATGATGGCGAGCGTGTCTATGAGACCCGAGCCACAGATGCCTATCGGATCCACCCCGCCTATCACGTCCAGTACGAGCTCGCCGTCGGCCATGGAGACCTTCGAGATGCCGCCCGGGCCCGCTGGCATTCCGCACTCTATGTTGGCACCCTCGAAGGCCGGGCCCGCCGCGGTGGCGCAGGAGACCATCCTGTCTTTGTTACCCAGCACCATCTCGCCGTTTGTCCCCACGTCGACAAGCAGGCAGGGGCGCTCCTTACGCACGAGGCCCGTAGCCACGATGCCGGCGGTGATGTCGCCCCCAACATAGCCGGCCGTGCAGGGCATCAGATACGACTGGTCGCAGATCCCCTTAATGGCGTGGACATCACCGAAGAGGCTCTCGGGTATGAAGGGGTTAACCCCGATGGAATTGGGGGAGAGACCTGTGACAATGTGCTGCATGACGGTGTTGCCGGCGATCACGGCGCGGATTGGCTCGACAGGCTCGACACCTGCTCGATCGAACGCCTCGGCGCGCAGCCTTTCTAGTCCGGAGACGATCGCGTCGCGCATCTGCGGAAGTTTGCCGTTCATCGATGCGGTGATCCTGCTGATGACGTCTCCTCCGAACACTATCTGGGGGTTGGGGCAGCTGGCGCTCGCGAGCCTACTGCCGTCCTCGAGCGAGTGGAGGTGGCACACCACGGTGGTGGTCCCAATGTCGATTGCCAGGCCGTAGGTTCCGGGCTCGCCTGAGTCGATCGTGTAGGGGGCGGAGTAGCCGGTGTCCGCGATAGACATCACGTTGTCGTGCTCGATCATGACCTTCATGCCGTCCTCGACGGCCACCTGGCATGCCAGCTGGTAACCCAGTCCCTCGTCGGTTCTGAGAAGCACCTTGCATTTGCCGCAGACTCCGTTTCCACCGCATGGTGCGTTGATGTTGATGCCCTCGTCCTGTAGTACGGAGAGAACGGTCTGCCCCTCGATTGCCTCGACCTGCCTCGTGCCTTCGGTGGTGACGATCTCGATCCTCATATACCCCCTCGCTTTCCCAGATGACCTTGGAGCCGTGTTGCTGCGCGGGAACCCCTTTTAAGATGGGGTGCTGTTCGCGCAAGACCGCCAGCATGGTGAATGTTGTCGATCAACATGGCCGTCAACAGGGTCAAACTATGTTTAAAGACGAGTTTATCACCCGCATCTTTTCCCACTATGCGTGAAATACAGGGTATTTTGGTACGAATGATACAAAGGAATGGCGGCAAATCAGTACTTGAAGTATAAAGGCCGATGCTATACTGCACTTTGTCGCGGAACGGTTGCGAAACGATCGCCGGAGTAGCTGCGGGACGTGATAGTAAGGGTTCTATATTGGTCTGGCCGTGGGAGCGGCCGAAATTCGAAAGGGGTATCGTCATGGCCATTCTTGATGATATCAACTCTGCAATTCAGCGTGGCAAGAAGAAGGAAGTCGTTCCTCTGGTTCAGCAGGCGATCGACGAGGGAGTGGGCGCGCAGGACATTCTGAACGCTCTGCTCGACGGCTTCGGAGTCATCGGCGAGAAGTTCCGCAACGACGAGGTCTTCGTTCCCGAGGTCCTGGTTGCCGCTCGCGCCATGAACGCTGGAACCGCGCTGCTCAAGCCGCTTCTGGATGAGGCTGGCAACGAGCCTCTGGGCAAGGCCGTTCTCGGCACCGTCGCCGGTGACATGCACGACATTGGAAAGAACATCGTCCGCATGATGGTCGAGGGCAAGGGCATCGAGGTCGAGGATCTCGGCGTCGACGTTCCCACCGAGAAGTTCGTCGAGTACGTCAAGGAGAATCCGGACACCAAGCTCGTCCTCGCCTCCGCGCTGCTCACCACCACCATGCCGATGCTGCAGGACGTCGTGAAGGCGTTCGAGGATGCCGGCATCCGCGATCAGGTCAAGATCATGGTCGGTGGCGCCCCTGTCACCCAGGAGTTCTGCGACGAGATCGGTGCAGACGCCTACACCCCCGACGGTGGCTCCTGCGCCAACAAGGCTGCCGAGATTCTTGCAGCTATGAAGTAGTCTCTACTCTGGACGATTTGATTCAGAGCGTTTCGGGCGCAGGGCATGACTGCCCGCCCGAGCATGGCTCCCGTCCGCGATTTAAGCGGGCGGGAGTCCTCTTTTTTTCGCTGAGTTGGCGGACAATCCCATCATGCACACGAAAGAGGACGAGACATATATGCGGGCGGCGCTCGAACAGGCGAGGCTCGCCGCGAGTACGGGGGATATACCGGTCGGGGCCGTCGTGGTGCATGAGGGACAGGTGATAGCCACCGGGTGCAACAGACGCGAGGCTGACCTCGATCCCACCGCTCATGCAGAGATCGTCGCGATGAGGGAGGCGGCCCGGGCGCTTGGGCGCTGGAGACTGAGCGGATGCACCGTCTACGTGACGTTGGAGCCCTGCGTGATGTGCGCCGGGGCCATGGTCCTGTCTAGGATATCTCGATGTGTCGTGGGAGTGCTCGACCCCTCTGCCGGTGCTCTCGACTCCATCTACGCGATGTGCGACGACCCTAGGCTCAACCACTCCTTCCCGGTCTCGTTTGGGGTTTTGGAGAAGGAGTGCTCGGAGCTTCTAGACGGCTTCTTCTCGGGTCTTCGTAGGACGTGTGCGGAGGAATGCACCAAGAGCACCACCGGAGGAGACGTGGAGTCGTTCGCCGAGTTTCTTGATGAGATCTTCCCGACTCCCGGGCTGGGGGATGGGTTCGATGACTTTGGGGGCGGGATTCCCAGATGACGGGACATGTTGCCGGCGGCGCGCTGAAACTCGACGTGCTGGCACCCGCGAAGGTCAATCTTGCGCTTTGCGTTGAGGGTAGGGTAGAGGGCGGCAAACATCCGCTCTCGACGGTCATGCAAGCTGTGTCGCTTTGCGACAAGATCGCCTTTGTGGCCGTGCCGGGCGATCCCGATATCGAGGTGTCGATGCACGGGGTGGGCGGCGTCGTTGCTGAGGACATCCCAGTGGAGGACAACCTGGTCTACCGGGCCGTCGTGGAGTTCTGCAGGATCGCCGACGTGGAGCTCTCGCATCATGTGAGCTTCAAGATCGACAAAGCTATACCCTCACAGGCCGGTCTCGGTGGCGGCTCCTCCGATTGTGCGGCCGCGATCGCGCTGACCGCTAGGCTCTACGGGTTCGACCCGAGGGGACCGGAGGCGATCGATACGGCCAGGATTCTGGGAAGCGACGTGGCGTTCTTCCTCGAGGGCGGATGTGCGCTTTTGGATGGCTTTGGAGACAGGGTGTCGAGAAAACTCTCCTCCGTCCCGATGCACATGGTAATCGCGCGCCCTGACGAGGGACTCTCGACGCCGAGTGTCTACAACGAGTTCGACCGAATCTCAGGTGATTCCAACGACGCCTACAGTAGGATCTACGCCTGCATCTCCGCTATGGTGGAGCTGCTCGAAGCCGGAGGTGGGGGAGCAGGGGGTGCAAGGGATGGGCGCACCGTGTCCAGCCGCATCGCATCCCTTCTCGCCAACAGTCTCGAGATTCCTGCGATCTCGCTCATGCCAGGAATAGGCGATCTCCTTGAAGCACTATCGGGCTGTGACGGCGTGCTGGGCTCGAGGCTCTCCGGCAGCGGATCGGCGGTCTTCGCTATCTGCGACAGCAGGGAGAGCGCTGAGGCCGCCTCTCGTAAGATGCAGGAGATGGACTTTTGGGCCACCGCGTGTGAGAGTGTCTCTTTTGGCGCCGGCGCCCAGGATTTCCGCCACGACAACCGAGCATAGCGGTGACGCTCGGTATCCCTATGATAAACTCCACATGTCGTGAGACTGGGGTATCGTCCAATGGTTAGGACTCTGGCTTTTGGTGCCAGTTATCTGGGTTCGAATCCTAGTACCCCAGCCACCTTTTTCTTTCTTCTTTCCCCATGCGCTAGAACAGAGTGGCCCCGCCTGCCGTGGCCCTTCGAGGGACGATCACGTGTGGGGCCAAGCATTATAATCAGACCTGTGCAGACACACTTCGCGAAGGCCGCTCGGTGTATCCGGTTCCCATCTGGCCTCCGCGGGTTTTGGAAAGGAGTTCCATGCAGGCAACGGCTCTGATTCTCGCCGCTGGGAGCGGCACCCGCATGAAGTCGTCGCGCTCCAAGGTGGCCTTTGAGATGCTCGGAAAGCCGCTGGTGAGATGGGTCGTCGACGCCGCGCGCACAGCTGGGTGCGACAACGTGGTATGCGTGTTGGGACATGGCCGCGAGGAGGTCGAGTCCATCGTCTCCGACTGCCAGATAGCCGTGCAGCACGAGCAGTTGGGGACGGGCCATGCCGTGATGATGGCGTCTGAGCAGCTAGCCGGCCTGCACGGACCCGTGGTGGTGCTGTCTGGGGACTGCCCGATGATTCGCCCCGAGACTATCTCCAATCTTGTAGAGATGCAGTCGTCCACCGGTGCAGGGGCGGTTGTGCTCACCAACATCGCCGACGATCCAACCGGCTACGGTAGGGTCATCCGCGACTCTGAGGGGACGGTCGTGCGTATCGTCGAGCAGAAGGACTGCACGCCGCAGGAGGCTGAGGTTCGCGAGGTAAACAGTGGTATGTATTGCTTCGACTCCGATGCCCTCCTGGAGTGCCTCGGGCGCCTCGGCAACAACAACGCCCAGGGTGAGTACTATCTGACCGACGTGGTGGCGCTGATGGTATCGGATGGCACCCCGGTGACGGCTGTCGTGGCCGATGATCCCTCGGAGGCTCTCGGCATCAACGACCGCAGGCAGCTCGCCGAGGCTCAGGCCTATATGCAGCGCCGTATCAACGACTCGCTCATGCTCTCGGGGGTCACGATGATCGCACCCGAGATGGTCTGGATCGGCCCTGACGTGGAGGTCGAACCGGACGTGGAGATCTGGCCGATGACCTTCCTGATGGGTACCACAAAGGTGGCCTCGGGTTCGAGGATCGGACCTAACACGAGGATCACCGACACTGTGGTCGGGAGAGACTGCGTGGTGGACGAGTCCGTGGTGATAGAGGCTGTTCTCGACGACGGCGTCTCCTGCGGGCCGCGCGCCTATCTGCGCTCCGGCACACACATGTGCGAGGGCTCCAAGGCTGGCACCCATGTGGAGATAAAGAAGTCCACCGTAGGGCCTGGCTCTAAGGTGCCCCATCTTAGCTACATCGGCGATACCACCATCGGAAGGGACGTCAACATCGGGGCCGGCTCGATCACATGCAACTACGACGGGCAGAGCAAGCAACCCACCACCATCGGGGACGGCGCATTCATCGGATCGGACACGATGATGGTGGCCCCAGTGAACATCGGCAGCAACGTCATCATCGGCGCGGGATCGACGATCACGCACGATGTCCCGGACGGGGCCCTAGGCATCGCCCGCCAGAAACAGAGGAACGTGCTGGGTTGGCGAAAACGCAACAAGCGTTAATCTTTAAACATCGATGGAAGGGCGCTCTGCGGGTGCTTCCAATGGGGAAACAGGTTCGGCAAAACGGGAGGACAAATGGACGCGGTTTCTAAGAAACTGATGCTCTTCAGTGGGAGCAGCAACGTGGAGCTAGCCGAGAAGATCTCCAAGGAGATCGGGGTAGGTCTCGGGAAGGTCAGACTCGAGAAGTTCGCTAACGGCGAGATCTACGCTAGGTTTTTAGAGAGCGTTCGAGGGGCGGACGTTTTCATCGTGCAGTCCGTGGCGGGTGAGGTTAACGACTCGCTCATGGAGCTTCTGATCATGACCGACGCCGCCAAGAGGGCCTCCGCGAGGTCGGTCACCGCCGTCATCTCCCATTACGGCTACTCCAGGCAGGACCGCAAGAGCGCGGCACGCGAACCCATCACCGCTAAGCTCGTTGCCAACCTGCTCACCGTCTCCGGCGTCGACAGGGTCACCGCTCTTGATCTCCATCAGGGTCAGATCCAGGGTTTCTTCGACATTCCGGTGAACCATCTCACGGCACTTCCGCTGTTCGCGGACTACTTCGCCTCGAAGGGCATCGACAACCTCTGTGTGGTCTCCCCCGACGTGGGAAGAGCAAAGGCCGCCAAGAAGCTGGCCGACCTGCTGAACTCCGATCTCGCGATCATGCACAAAAGTCGCCCGAAGCACAACATGGCCGAGGTCTCTGCGGTTATCGGTGACGTGGAGGGCAAGAACTGCATCATCAACGACGACATGATCGACACCGCCGGAACCATCACTGCCGGTGCGAAGGCGCTCATGGACGCGGGTGCTGCCAGCGTCCACATGTGTGCAACCCACGGCATCTTCTCCGACCCCGCCATTCAGCGCCTTACTGACTGCCCCGCAGTTGAGGTGGTCGTCTGCGACACGATACCGCTGCCGGCGGATGCCGGGGAGAAGTTCCACGTGATCTCCGTGGCACCGCTTCTAGGCAGGGCCATCCTCAACATTTTCAACGAGGAGTCGGTCTCTGGGCTCTTCGACCCCGACTTCGCTCTCTAGGGACGTGGGGATCAGGCTCATAGCGGGGCTGGGAAACCCCGGCCCTGAATACGAGATGACAAGGCACAACTGCGGCTTTCTCACCGTCGACCGCATTGCGGAGGAGCTTGGTGCAAGTTACTGGAAGAACCAGGATGGGTGTCAGGTTGGACTGTGCCGCCTCGATGGGGAGGAACTGCTGCTGGTCAAGCCGCAGGCGTTCATGAACTGCTCTGGCGGACCGATCTCGCATGTCATGAAGCGAAACGGGGTCAAGCCCGGCGAGATCCTCGTGATTCACGACGACCTCGACCTGCCTGCGGGCGAGATCCGCTTCAAGCACAAGGGTGGCCACGGTGGCCACAACGGCATCCGCTCGATCTGCGCGGCCATCGGCAATGAGTTCGCGCGCCTCAAGATTGGGATCGGTCGCCCGCCCGGCAGGATGGACAGCGCTGCCTACGTGCTCGCTAAGATCCCCAAGTCGTCCCAGGAAGACTTCCTAGCCACCATGGCGCTCGCCGCCGAGGCCGCGATCTACGCAGCGCGCGAGGGAGTTGACGCGGCGATGCTCAGGTACCACACGCAGTCCTAACCTAACGTGGTCTGGACCGGAATCACCCTACAGCCAGATGATTGCTGCCACGAGAAACACCGCCATCACTACGATAGCGACCCAGTCCGACGGCCGGGTCTTTAGCTGCCGGTAGCGCGTGCGCTTTCTGCCGCATCCGTAGCAGCGCGACTCCATGGCCATCGCAAGGTTCTCCGTGCGTCTTGCGGTTGCGACCAGAAGCGGTGCCAACACGGGGATCAGCGCTTTGGCGCGCCTGATCGGGCCGCCCTGGTCGAACACGGCTCCGCGAGCCGCCTGAGCGTTTCGGATCGTGGCGAACTCCTCTCCCATCGTGGGGATGAATCTCACCGCTATCGAGACGATCATTGAGATGTCCTCGGTGGGGGCGCCGAGCTTCGAGAACGGCTTCATGAGGTACTCCGCAGCATCGCAGAACCTCAGCGCGGATATCGTGAGCATCATCAGCGAGGCGGCGGTGAACACCAGCATCAGGCGCACGGTGAAGAATACCGCCCGATACACCCCGAGATCGGTGATCGTGATAAAACCTGCACTTGCGAGTACGTTTCCCTCCGGGATGAACAGGTTGAACAGAAGTGGGAAGAGAAAGACTATCCAGCATCCACGCATGGTTCCCAGAAGTCTTATTACGGGAATCCTTGACATGCCGACTGCGACTGCCAGCAACGCTGCCATCGCCAGCATGCCCAGCGGGCCGTCTATTAGAAACGCAGCCACCGCATATGCGATGAACAGGTGGATCTTGACCCTCGGATCCATGCGATGGATGGGGGAGTCGATGTTGTAGAACATCCCAAAGGACAACCTCTGCATCCTCAGTGCCCCCCGATCCATCTGGCGAGCTCTACTGCGAGCGAGTCCTCGTCTAGGCATGATGAGAGGTCGGCCGAGAAGCCGAAGCACCTGCATCTTCTGGCAAGCTCCACGCCCGATGGCAGCGAGAGTCCGGCCGCAGCAACCTCGTCCGGACGCGAGAAGACCTCCTCGGGATCTCCCTGCATGACGATCCTGCCCCCGTCGAGCACCACGACGTCCGTGGCCCACCGAGCGACTGCATCCATGTCGTGTGTGACCATGACTATGCCCATGCCCTCTTTGTGTAGCCTTGCGAGAAGCGCCATCAGGGAGTGGGCACCGGCGGGGTCGAGGCCGCTTGTGGGCTCGTCTAGGACGAGATAGGAGGGCATCGTTGCGATTGATCCTGCGATGGCAACGCGCCTCTGCTGTCCCACCGAGAGTTCGAAGGGCGATCTGAGGGACAGTTCGTCGGGGTCTAGGCCAACGGATGTCATCGCCCAGCGCACCCGATCCGCGATCTCAGCCTCTTCCATTCCAGCGTTTCTCGGCCCGAATGCAATGTCGGCCTCCACGGTGGACTCGAACAGCTGGTTTTCTGGGAACTGGAACGACATCCCTACGCTTTTGCGTATGGCTGCCTTGTCCTCAGAGGTTTGAATCCCGGTGCCGTCTACGCTCACAGACCCGCTCTGCGGCATGACGAGGCCGTTTACGCATTGGAGTAGCGTGGACTTTCCCGATCCGGTCCTTCCGATCACGCAGGTAAATGAGCTTCTGGGGAGTTCCACGTTGATCCCGTCGAGTGCGCACACCTTTCTTCCGTCCGCGTCGTAGCACATACTCACATCTTCGAAACGGATGCAGCCGGCTGCGTCGGTTCGATGGGTTTGGAGTGTGGTAGGACGCTCGGAAAAACGCTCCTCTTCAAGCGTTTCGAGGGAGTCTGCCGGCCCTGCGCTTTCTGGGGTTGTCTCCAGGTGGGTCCTCGACAGCATTTCGGCGAGCTCTTCGGAGCTCTTGGGATCTCCATCGAGTCGAACCCCCAGTCGGCGCAACTTTGATGCCATTCTCAGACAGAAAGGCTGTGTGAGGGAGATTTCCGCCATCGCTTTCTCGTTCCCGAGCACGCTGGCAGGTGTGCCATCGGCGACGATGCAGCCGCCTGACAGCGCTATCACGCGGTCTGCCCTCATCGCCTCTTCGGCGGAATGCGTTACGAATACGATGGTTGCACCCGACTCCGATAGCCTGTCCACTATCGACATGACCTCGGCGCGTCCCTCGGGGTCGAGCATGGCGGTGGGCTCGTCGAGCACCATCACCTCTGGGTGCATCGCGAGGGCCGCCGCGATTGAGATCCTCTGTTTCTGGCCGCCAGACAGCCTATCAGCGCTCGCCTCCGCGAATTCTAGCATCCCTACAGCCTCGAGGGATTCTCGGACGCGCTTTGCGATCTCCTCTCTGGGAAGTCCCAGATTCTCCGGACCGAATGCGACGTCGTCTGCGGCCAGAGTCGCCACGATTTGAGAATCGGGGTCTTGCATGACCATGCCTACGGATTCGCGTATGCGCGGCAGATTCCCGGCAACAGATGTGCTCGCCCCAAGAACGCTCACGGTACCCGATTCGGGCACAAGTAGACCGTTGATGTGTCTTGCGAGGGTGGACTTTCCAGAGCCGTTGGGACCAACGACTGCGAGCAGCTGCCCTCTTGGGACTACCAGATCTACGCCGTCGAGGGCCTTTGGACCATCCTGACCGTAGGAAAAGGAGACCCCGTCGAACCGGATCGCCACCTCCCCGCACACCGCCTCTCTCGAGCCGCTGTCGTTGCTGGCGGCAGAGGACTTTCCAGGATTCTCTTTGCAGTATGGTTCCTGCTCTGTGGACATGCGCGCCCTTCTGGCCGAAACGGCCCATGGACAGCAGTTCTCCCGACTAATCGGTTATACCATCGGCGCGGCTTTCCAACGAGCGCGAGTCTGCCGGGCGCGGGCCCGCGCGCTTGTCCATCCATCTGAATGCAGGGCCGGATGGATGAAGAACGCGAGATGAGCGAACGATGTGGATCCGGTGGTGTGGGGCTATCTCCGCCCTTCTGCTGCTCTCGAAGCGCCCTTAATGTAAAATCGACTCCGGAATCACCTACGGCACCCTCCCGAGAGCGGGCGTGTGCCGAATTTTTGCAGACGATCCACTGGAGGTCATATGAAAGTCAGCGTCATCGGTGCGGGGGCGTTTGGTTTCGCCATAGCTCACAGGCTGTCCATGTCGCCCGACAACGAGGTCGTGATGTGGTCGGAGTCCGCCTCGAAGATCGAAGAGTATGAGCAGAAGGGTTCGATCGACAGGGTACTCGGCGGCCACCCTCTGCCGTCCGGAATCCACATGACCACCTCGATGGAAGAGGCGGTACGCGGGGTCGACATGGTGTTTGTGCTCAGCACCGCGGAGTTTGTCGAGAGTGTGTGCGAGAATATGGCCGCTTTCCTCGACGAGCGCACTAAGGTTGCGATCGGTGCGAAGGGTGCGTGTCCGGATGGATCATTGCCTCCGAATGCCGCGGAGGAGATCCTCGGCAGGGGAGTCTCGATGTTCGCGGGTCCCGGCTTCGCCGTGGACATCATCGACGACGTCCCCGTGGGCTTTACGTTCGCGACACTCGATGACGAAGCCTACGAGATGGCTCTTGATGCCTTCTCTCACGATCCGACCCTTATGCTCGATCGCTCGCACGACACCGATGGTGTCGCTCTCTGCTCCTGCCTAAAAAACGCCGCCGCTCTCGCTTGTGGCGCGCTGTACGGGCATGGGCATCCTATCTCCACGCAGTGCCTTTTGATGCAGAGGGTGCTTATGGATGTGGCCAAGATGCTTGAGTCCATCGATGGGGGCACCTGGGCCACCACGATGAGCCTCTCTGGCGTGGGTGACATGATACTGACCTGCTTCTCCCCGAAGAGCAGAAACGGCTCGTTCGGGCGCATAGTAGGCGAGCATGGGTTTTCCTCACCGGAGGCGCAGGACTACCTTGCCGCCAACACTGTGGAGGGCATGTCGGTTGTAAGCGCCTGGCCCAACGTGGCCGAGAAGCTAGGGGTGCAGTCCGAGTTCATGGATGCGATCTCGACGGCGTTCTCGGATGGCGGGGGCATCGAGCATATACTCGAATACATACAGAGGGCCGATATCGCTTAGGCCAAGTAGGGCTCGCCGGTGGAAGAATCCGACGGGCCCGCGTTTTCGGATACGGGGGCACAGCATGGCAGACGCGATAGACGAAAAGAAGATCCAGGAGCTCAAGCTCAGGTTTATCGAGATGGTGCAGTCCCACGACCGGATAGTCTTCTTCGGGGGCGCTGGGGTTTCTACCGAGAGCGGCATCCCCGATTTCAGGAGCGCCGAGGGGATCTTCACTACCAGCGGCCTCAAGCATCCCGAGGAGGTCGTTTCCAGGAGCTTTTTCGACGCCCATCCCGAGGAGTTTTTCGACTTCTATCGAAACTCGATGACTTTCCCCGATGCGAAGCCCAACCAGGCCCACAGAAAGCTCGCTGAGCTCGAGGAGCAGGGCAAGCTTATGGCGGTCATAACCCAGAACGTCGACGGACTCCACCAGGCCGCGGGCTCCAGGAACGTGATCGAGCTTCATGGGTCGATGCACCGCAACCTCTGCATGCGATGTGGGAAGCTCTTTGACTTTGGCTACGTGCTCGCATCTGAGGGGGTGCCTATCTGCGACGAGTGCGGCGGCACGGTCAAGCCTGATGTTGTCCTCTACGAGGAAGCTCTCGACGAGAACGACATCTCCCGTGCGCTCGAGGCCATCTCTAGCGCAGACATGCTGATAATCTCCGGTACGTCGCTAGTGGTCTACCCGGCAGCGGCCTTCGTGCGCTACTTCTCGGGTGATAAGCTCGTGATAATCAACAAGAGTCCAACGTCTGCCGATGCGAATGCAGATCTTGTGATCCCGGCAAGTGTTGGAATGATAATGGATTGGTAGCCGGAACGTGCGTTCGCGTGCGGATGGTCAGGTTTTTGATAGAAGAGCCGAATCGAGGGGGATGAGATGAGCGACCCGGTAGTCAAAAGAGTACTCGTGTCGGTGACCGACAAGACCGGAGTGGCGGATTTCGCCAAGGCGCTGCACGAGGAGTTTGGCGCCCAAATCGTGTCCACAGGTGGCACCGCCGCCGCGATCGCGAAGGCTGGGGTCGACGTGACTCCGATCGAGGATCTGACCGGGTTTCCTGAGATGATGGACGGCAGGGTCAAAACGCTCCATCCCAAGGTCCACGGCGGGCTTCTCGCCAAGCGCGACAACCCCGACCACATGAGGCAGGCAGAGGAGCACGGCATCGGGATGATCGACATGATCGTTGTGAACCTCTACGCCTTCGAGAAGACCGTCGAGTCTGGCGCTGGGTTTGACGAGTGCATCGAGAACATCGACATCGGCGGTCCGAGCATGCTTCGCTCTGCCGCCAAGAACTTCGCCAGCGTTGCGGTGGTAACCGATCCCGCAAGCTACGACTCCATCCTCACTGAGATGCGTGAGCACGGCGGGGCCACCACGTTAGAGACCCGCCGTCGGCTAGCGCTTCGCGTCTTCGAGACCACGAGCTCCTACGATGGAGCCATCGCGACCTGGATGCGCGGACAGCTCGATGACGGCGGTGTAGCTGTTAGCTCTCCCGAAGCGGATCCGATGGCAGACGCGCCGGACGAGATGGAGCTACGCCTGGTCAAGCAGCAGGAGCTCCGTTATGGCGAGAACCCGCACCAGTCTGCGGCCTTCTATAGGATGGACGCGCTCGCCACGCCGCACTCGCTCGTCAACGCCGAGCAGCTCGGCGGCAAGGCCCTCTCCTATAACACCATCCTCGACACCGATGCTTGCTGGACTCTCGCACGCGAGTTCTCTGAGCCCGCGGTCATGATTCTCAAGCACCAGAACCCCTGCGGCTCTGCCGTGGCGGGCTCCGTGGTCGAGGCCTACGACAGGGCCTTCGCGTGTGACCCGAAGAGCGCCTTTGGCGGGATCATCGCGGTCAACGCCACCGTCACCCGTGAGATGGTCGAGCATATGCACGCCAACGGGCAGTTCGTGGAGGTCATCATTGCCCCCGACTACGAGGACGGCGCCGTGGAGCTGCTCAGGGAGAAGGAGAACCTTCGCATCCTGCGCACCGGCGGTGTCGACGCTTCTGCTGCAATCGAGTTTCGCTCCGTGGATGGTGGCATGCTCGCCCAGCGCATAGACCGCGTGGACGAGGATCCGGCCGCTTTCACGGTGCCCACCAAGCGTAGGCCGACCGAGGCCGAGATGGACGATCTGATGTTTGCTTGGAGGGTCTGTAAGGGTGTGAAGAGCAACGCGATCCTGGTTGCACGCGATCGTGCCGGCATAGGCATGGGGCCGGGCCAACCAAACCGTGTGGACTCCGCGCGCCTTGCTTGCCAGCGCGCCCACGAGGCCTGCGGGCGGATGGGGGTCGAGCCTACCGGGCTTGTGGCAGCCTCAGACGCATTCTTCCCGTTCCGCGACAACGTGGACGTGCTCGCCGAGTACGGAGTCACCGCGATCATCCAGCCGGGCGGCTCGGTCCGAGACGACGAGAGTATCCAGGCTTGCGACGAATATGGCATCGCGATGGTCTTCACTGGCCACAGGCATTTCAGGCACTAGCGCTCCAGGCGACGGATTCGGGGGCGCGCCTTTCTCGTCTATACTTCAATGAGCGACTGGCCGCGCCGCCGCGAAACCGGGAGAGCAGAGGGGAGGCGTGCCCGTGTACGAGATGACGGAGGATGAGTTCGAGCAGGTGGTCGCCGACGCCCTCGACTCGATGCCCGAGCGGGTGATGGACGCGCTCGACAACGTCGTGATCATGATGCAGGACGAGCCCACCTCCGAGCAGATCGAGTCCACCTTCGACGAGGAGTATGCGGAGTACGGCAACGATATCCTGGGCATCTACGAGGGCATCTCCTTGGTGGAGCGGGCCGACGGCTACGGTTACACAGACATGCCCGACATGATAATCATCTTCCAGGGCCCTCACGAGAGGTGTTGCGACACCCGCGAGCAGGTGGTGGAGGAGGTCCGCAAGACCGTCATCCACGAGATTGGCCACTACTTCGGGTTCATGGACGATGCCCTCTATGACATGGGCTGCTAGTCAGGTAAAGGAACTCGGATGGCAATCAACTTCCACAATGCATCGTTCAAATCGGCACACGGGACATCCGCGCAGCTTCCCAGATCGCTGAGGCCCGAGGTCTCCTTTGCAGGCCGCTCGAACGTGGGGAAATCGTCGCTTCTCAACAAGCTCATGTACCGCAAGGGGCTAGCCAAGGTTTCCTCCCAGCCCGGGAAGACCGCCACCATCAACTTCTACGATGTCGATGGCTACGACCTGGTGGACCTCCCCGGATATGGGTATGCGAAGGTTTCGAAATCGGAGAAGACCCGTTGGTCGGAGCTGATAGGAGGCTATTTCGAGCAGGACCGCCGCTTCGCGTTGGTGGTCTCGCTCGTGGACATACGCCACGAAGCGAGCAACCTCGATGTTCAGATGATCAACTTTCTTCTTGAGTCGGGGAAGCCTTTTGCGATAGCGCTCACGAAGGCCGATAAGCTCTCGAAGGCCCAGGCCGCAAGGCAGGCCGCTGTGATCAAACGGCAGCTCGGCCTCCCGAAGGACGTAAGCATGATAGTTACCTCGTCCGAGAAGGGAACGGGAATAGACGAGCTGCGCTCGCTGATCTCGAAAGCCGTGTTAGAGGTCTGAGGAGGCCCGGGCTTGCCAAGCCGTCCGCTCATATATGCGGACGCGAGGATGAGGGCGCGTCACTTCCACCAGGCGTCTATCTGCGCACGCGCCTTGTCCAGCTCGGTCTCAACATCTACTCCCCAGATGTCGAGACCCTCGGCTATGGCCATGCGGGTCTTGGGGATTCCGAACATCCTCGCGATAGAGGCGATGTAATCGTAGCCGGCGTTGACACCGAAGTTGGTCTCCACGATGTACCCACCGCTCGTGGTGATGTAGGTGATCATCCCCGCGCGGCAAAGCCCACGATAGTGGCAGTCCTCCGTGTAGTCGAAGGTGATCCCGGCCACGCTGACATGCTCCACGTAGGTCTTGAGCGCTGCGGGCAGCGACAGATCCCAGAACGGTGCACCCACGACGATGTCCTCTGCTGCTGCGAACTGCCTTGCGAGATCGAAGATCGGATCGTCCCAGTCTTGCCTCTCCTGTCTCTCGGTGCGGTACTCGACTGCCGCTCCATTGAGTGGTTTCAGGTCGAGTGTGCCGAGGTCGATCTCAACTATCTCGGTATCTATATGCGCCAGGTGGCGGCGGCAGAGCTCCAGCGTGCGTGAATTGTTTCCGCGCATGCATGCGTTTACGAATAGGGTGGACATCTGGCCTCCATCCGGTATCTGTTTGCGCCGACGCGGATATTATGCCCCAAAGTGGTGTTACCCGTCTTGGCTGGGCACGTGTCGGCGCGAATCGGTGAGGTGGGCGCATCTGGCTGTGACGATCGCGACAGAAGTCGATACGACGGCCGGGATCGCGGGTATCGCGACGAACGAGATGGGTATGATGGCTAGAAACGCTATTACGACCTTGGGAGGCAACCAATGGACAACAGGGGCAGGCGCGTCACCTGCGAGTACGTCGGCACACTCGACGACGGAACGGTCTTCGACTCCTCCAAGGAGCAGGGCGAGCCGATCGAGTTCCTATGCGGCGCGGGCCAGGTCATCGACGGGTTCGAGAAGGCCGTCATGGACATGGAGATCGGCGAGACCAAGAAGGTCCACATTCCAGTGGAGGAGGCGTACGGGGAGCACTCCGAAAGCAACATCGTACAGTATCCCGTCGATTCCATCCCCAACGGCAGGAACCTGCCTATCGGCTCGCGCATCGTGATGCAGGGACCAGAGGGGTTCAGGCCGATGCTGGTGGTCTCCATAGAGGACGACATGGTCACGATGGATCTCAACCACCCGCTAGCGGGTCAGGCGCTCAACTTCGAGATCACATTGATCAAGTCCATTGACACGCCCGAGATCCAGCAGTCGGACGGTCCGATGATGCTTTGATCCCCCAGGGATCGCAAGCCCATCGTGGGCATGGGGACGCAACATGGCAGTGCGGCGTCTTTATCCGTTCTGCGACATCATCCTGGCGTTCGCGCTGGAGGACTCTAGCTGAGATTTGGCCTGTGAGATCGCGGCAATATCCGCGTCGGTCATCTTCTCAACTTTCTTGCCGAGCAGCTTGCGCAGGGCGTTCTCATCGTTTTTGATCTGCTTCTTCTCCTCTTTGGAGAGGCGCTTTCCAAGTGTCCCGACAGCCTTGTCCACCTCTGATAGGAGCATGTTGGCTTCGGCGACTACCTGCAATCCCTGCTTGCGGGTGTTGTCCTGCTCGGCGTATTCTTCGGCATCCCGGATTGCGCGCTCGATCTCCTCGTCGCTCATGCGTTCTGAGTTCTCGATGGTGATCGACTGCTGTTTGCCGGTGTCGAGATCCTTGGCCGATACGGTCAGTATGCCGTTCGCATCGATGTCGAACGTGACTTCGATCTGCGGCACACCGGCCGGTGCGCGCTTGATTCCCTTGAGCTTAAACTTGCCGATCGTCTTGTTGTCGCGTGCCATCGGGCGCTCGCCCTGCAGGACATGGATTTCGACGCTCGTCTGGTAGGCGGAGGCGGTCGAGAACACCTGCGAGTAGTGCACCGGGAGTGTTGTGTTGCGCTCCACTAGCCTTGTGGCGACGCCTCCCACGGTCTCGATCGAGAGCGACAGCGGGGTGACATCGAGCAAGAGAATGCTGCTGGCCTTGACGAGTCCGGTGGAGCTACCGGAGAGAGTGGCTCCCTGGATCGCTGCGCCTATGGCGACGCACTCGTCGGGGTTGATCGTGGCAGATGCCTCCATTCCGGTGAGCTCGCGGACCTTCTGCGCGACCGCCGGCATCCGGGTGGAGCCACCAACCAGGAGCACCATGCCGAGCTCGCTCGCGGCGATGCCGGCATCGACGAGAGTGGACTCTACGGGGCCTTCGAGCCTGTCGATGAGGTCGCTTGTCATCCGGTTGAATTCGGATCTCGTGATGGTGGCTTCGAGATGAAGCGGCCCGGAGGCGCCCTGTGCTATAAACGGCAGGTTCACGGATGTGCTCTCGAGGGAGGATAGCTCCTCCTTAGCGCTTCTTGCTGCCTCGGTGACCCTCTGCATGGCGGTGGGGTCGCGATGGAGGTCCACGCCGTTCTTATTGCGGAAGAGATCGAGCAGATGCTCTGCGATTCTCTCATCGAAATCGTCGCCGCCAAGGTGATTGTCGCCAGCGGTTGCGAGGACCTCGATGACGTCGTCGCCGATCTCTATGATCGACACGTCGAAGGTACCTCCGCCAAGGTCAAAGACCATGACCTTCTGGGCCTGTCCGTTGTCTAGGCCGTATGCGAGCGCGGCGCTGGTGGGTTCGTTGATGATGCGCAGCACGTTCAGGCCGGCTATGCGCCCGGCGTCCTTGGTGGCCTGGCGCTGCATATCGTTGAAGTAGGCCGGCACGGTGATGACCGCATCGGTGACGGGCTGGCCGAGGAACGCCTCGGCGTCGGTGCGCAGCTTGCGCAGTATCATCGCCGAGATCTCCTGCGGAGATATGGACTTTCTATCCACCTTTAGACGCCAATCGGTGCCCATGTGACGCTTGACCGAGGCTACCGTGCGGTCGGGGTTGGTCGCCGCCTGTCTGGTGGCCACGGTACCCACCAGGCGCTCCCCAGTATTGGTGAAGGCCACGACGCTGGGCGTGGTGCGTTCGCCTTCGGCGTTGGGGATGATGACCGGACGGCCACCCTCGACGGTCGCCATGCAGCTGTTGGTAGTTCCAAGATCTATGCCTATCGTAGCTCCCATGCAAAAGTCCTTCCGAATTAGCTTGATTCCATCGCGTTTGCCGCGCTTGTCCTACTTGATCGTCCTATCTATCGCTCGCGTGCCCGACCATCAGCAGAGCAGGAAATGGTACGGAGAGCAGAAGCTACACATCGTGGGCATGCATACCCAAAGTCCGCAGCAGATCGCGGCGGCGCTCGTCATATCCATCGAGAACCCGCGTGCGTTGCCCTGCTGTCTGTATGTATAGGCCTGCTGTGATATCCAGTTCTGTGCGCGCTCGTAGTCGGAGTTGCCCGGGTCCATCTGTATTGCCTTGCGGATGTGCTCGAGGGCTCTCATCTCGTTGCCGGCGTACTTGTTGGCGACGGCGCTGATGTAGTGCCACCTTGCGTTGCGTCCGGTGCTGGGTATAGAGGAGAGGATCTTGATCGCCTCTGCGCTTCGGTCGGAGTTGATCGCGTTGATCGCGGCGACCATCTCCGAGCTGTCCCCGGCGATGACCCCTGGATGCACGGGTGCGGCATTCGTATAGGCGCCGTAGCCGAAGAAGTCGTCGAAGTCGAAGTCGCCGGTCCAGCCGCCAGGCCCGTCGCTGCGGTACCCGCCGTAGCCGCCGCGATCTTGGGTGGTCTGCCCATAACCCCCTGTGCCGTAGCCCTGCTGTCCGTAGCCGGTGGATCCACCGTATCCCTGCGAGCTGCTCGTCGACGACTGCTGGCGTCTCCTGTCGCTCGCGGCGTACTTGTCCGGGTTCATGATGCGGTCGTAGGCCTCGTTGATCTTGTTCATTCGCTCGGCCGCATCTGGGTCGTTAGGGTTGAGGTCGGGGTGGTTCTCCCTGGCCTTCTTACGGTATGCCTTTTTCACCTCGTCCAGCGAGGCGTTCTCGTCGACACCGAGGATCTCGTAGGGACTCTCAGCCATCTACTCCCTGTCCTGTTCTGCCTTGTCCTGTGCTTGGATGGGGTTGGCGACCCCTCCCACGGCATCGTCGCCCTTGCGGTTGGCGCGCCGTTTCTCCCTCTCGATTAGAAGATTGTACTTGTGCCATACCCCCGAGTAGAGAACGCTTCGCATGAGATGCAAGTCGCGCTCGAGAGGTAGTTTCTCGAAGATCTCCGTCGCGCCGCCGATGTGGGCGGTGATGGGCTCCATGGCCTCCGAGCGGGAGATTCCTGCGGCCAGAAGCGGGTTGTAGGTACCCTTGCGGGCGTCCTCCTCCATGTCACAGAGCGCGTCCATCAGATATATGAACCTTCCCAGTCTGTCTCCGAAGGCCCGCAGTGCCCTTGACCACTCGTCATCGCGCGGTGCGAAGATGTCGGCCATTATCGATCCGAACACCGCCGCCGCCCCGTCCGGGTCGGGCTTGGACGCTGCTTCCATGCTCCCTAGCTCAGACAGCCCGTTCTCGATCGACATGCATTGCACCGGGATGGACGTCTCTGCCCTCCTGTATGCCCCGCGTATCGCCGCGGCCCATGTGCGGGCGCGTTTGCTGCGCTCGTCGTTCCAGTCGTCCAGGGCCTTGTGGTAGGAGAGCGCCACGGTGATGTCGGCGGCGTATTCGTCCACGTCGGTCGTAAGTGTCGGATGGAGCTTGAGCGGGTGGATCGCGCATCTCGTGGAGCTGCTAGTCTCCTCTGGCTCGTAGAGGGAACCCATCAGCAGCACGAGGAACACCATGTCGTACGTGAGCCCCATGCGGGCGCGCTGGCCGTGCCTGTCCGCCAGGGTTCGGCACAGCCCGCAGTAGGCGGCATGATACCGTTCGCTTTCCGCCTCGTCGAGGGCGTTGGAGTTGGCCACAAGGTAGCCAAACATCAGACCCTCGTCTCCACCGGTTGCGGTTTTGCGTCCATCTGGCGTGCGATGTTGAATCCCGTCGTTGTCATCCTTTGCGTCATGATTTGCGGATCGTCTGTCTGTGGCACTTCGGGCAGGTGATCTTGATCCTACCCTTGCCTCTCGGCACGGAGAGGACTGTCTTGCAGCCCTCGCACTTGAAGTACATTGTGGTCTTGCGGTTTTTGAATCTCTTGCTCGTGACAGATATGAACTTTCTCGGCTTGCCGATCAGCCTCATAAAGGCCTCGTTCTCCGCTCGCCTGCGTCCGATGTTGCGCGAGAAGGTGCGGAACATCGCGAGTACGAGCGCCGCTACCGCCAGTATCCAGAAGATGCCGACTCCGGTTATGGAGTCCACCACCAGAAAGACCAGGCACAGTACCGTGAGCGCGAAGGACAGCTGGTCATTGCCATTTCGCCCCTGCATCCATGCCGCGAATCTCCATTGAAGTTGTCTTAGAAAGCCCATCGTGTAGTTTCATGCTCCAATCGTGGGTGCGCAAGCCGTTCGAATCGCCCGTGTCGTTGGTTTTAACTAGGGGGGACTATACCGCAGCGACGCGCCGGTGCCACACAGGCTTTACAGGCATTACATCAAAACGCTACACAGACTGCACTTCGCGGCTGCAAAACACCCGTTTACGGCCTTGGGATCGTTTCGGTGTCGGTTAATTCAATGTCGTGGAGTCGATTCTGGTGCCCCGCTAGAAATACACCTCCGTTTTCCTCGGCGCGTCTTCTGCGGTTTTTCAGGTTCTCCACAGCAGCATCCATGCCGTGCGGGACGTATTCCATGGATGAGAGGTCTTTTGGGAGGTAGTCCATCAGGCTGAGCGAGGATCTTTGCTCGAGTCTCTCGGGCTGCTCTCCGGCAACCATCGTCACCGCGTAGATCCGCGCTCCCTTGCCAGTGAGCTTGCGCTCGTACTCGGTGACAGGGTCTCCCGGCCTGTCTCTTCTCGCATCGTCGGAGCTCCATACCGCCTCGAAGCCCGCCCACATCATCTGCTCCAGAGCAAAATCGCGTAGTGGCAGGCTGTCGGTGCGGAGCTCGATTCGGCCTTCCGGCGCTAGGATCCGTCTGAACTCCGCTAGCCTATCCATGTGCACAATCCGAAGCGGAGCGTCCTTTTTGCGCGGAAACGGGGTGGGGAAGTTCATAGATATCCCAGAGAGCTCGCCCGCCCCGAAGAAACTGTGAACGTCGCTTGCAAGCCCCGGGATCACGACGGCGTTTCGTATCCCGCCCTCACTGATCGCTTGAGCGGTTCTCGCCACACACATCGGTTCGGCATCGACTCCAATGAAGAGAGTGTCTGGATAGACGGGCGCCGCCTGGGAGATCCAATTTCCCTTGCCGCACCCCAGGTCTAGCCACACGCGCCCGAACGAGCCCTCGCCGTCTCCGGAGAAGTCGTGGCATGCCCGGGCCCATCTGCCGGCCCAGTTCTGTGGCCGCGTTTCGATGGCATCGGCATAGCGCTCCAGCGCCTCCTCGAGTACGAAGCCCTTCGGAGAGCGCATGTGCATGCGCCTCATCTCACGCATTGCAACTCAGCGCCTGATGTGCTTTCCACCGTTGGTGGGAGTGCCGTCCGAGCCGTTGGCAGAGTCCTTCTTGCTGGGGGACTCCTGGGCTGTGGTGACCTCGCCCGCTACAGCAGCCGCCTTCGCGGCCTTGCGTTCCCTGGCGTTGGGGATGATCCTTTTCATGATCCAGAAGATCGCGACCACGATCACGATCACAGCTATAACGTAGACCGCGATGTCGCTGATCCACTCGGCCTGCTCGGTGACGGTCTCCCATGCGTTTCCGGCGAAGAGCCCGAGCGTGCAGAGGATTGAGTTCCAGATTGCCGATCCTATTAGCGTGTACACGGTGAACTTGAGGATGTTCATCTTGGCGACCCCCGCGGGGATCGAGATGAGGCTTCGTACGATTGGGACGAAGCGGCATATGAGAACGGAGATCTGCCCCCTGCGGTTAAACCATGAGACCGCCTTGGAGATGTCATCGCCCTTGAAGCCAAGCAGCTTCATCGGCCTAGTCTCGAAGAACCTGAAGAGCCTGTCCTCGTTGAGGAGCCTGCCGATTCCGTAGAGCACGTAGGCCCCCAGCACGGAGCCGATCGTCGCAAAGGCTATCACCAGGGGGAGTATCATCTCCGAGGAAACGCACAGGAATCCCGATAGGGGCAGGATGAGCTCGCTCGGTATAGGGGGAAAGACGTTCTCCAGAAAGATGAGCGCAGCGATCGCAAAGTATCCGAAGTTGTTTATGAACTCCATAAATGCCGCTTCCAAGGGGCATCCTCCTTTCGCACACGAATGCTCATGATATGACAGGCATGACGCGCTGAGGTGCTCGCGTTCCGGATACGGCTTCGTTTCAGGGAATCTACACGCTTTTAGCAGGGTGCGTAGGGCTTTCGATCGCCGGGAGGACATTTCGGCTCAAGCCAGGTTTTGGGCGTTTGATCGTTATGAGGTGTGCTTGGTCCCAACAGCTGCGGAGAGCCTGAAGCCGCCGGACGCATAACATGTGAACCTGCATCCAAGCGCGCAGACCTCGACTAACCCTTCGGGGTTTTCTAGGTAGGCTTCGAGGACGGGAGAAAAGTCCATCGAGATAACCTCGCGCCCTATGCCGGACCCGGTCATCTTGCCGAACGCCTCCTCGGCGGTCCACAGTGCGCATAGGGCCTCGGGTCTGAGGTTCGGATCGAGCGAGCGGACGATCTCGGCGGCGGGCCCGGTTGGGAAGCGTTTGGCGAACGGCTCTGGGAGGCGCTCGAAGCGTGAGACGAGCTCCACGTCGCATCCCACAGGCGGGGCGGGCAAGGATGAGATCGAGTCGGAGAGCTCAATCGCGCACATGACGGCGGCCTGCTCCCTTGAGGTGCAGTGTGAGATGGAGAAAGAGACGCCGGGCCAGTCTGTGAAGCGGGGCTTGCCGCCCTCGGCGTGCTCGAGCGTTGCGTCAAGTGCCCAGGGTGCGGGGCGTGCGGGGGAGACGTCAACGTCGGAGTTGGCGATGGAGTGTCTCAGAGTCTCGCGCAACAGCCTCCAGGCCTCGTCTTTCACCGAGCCCCCGTCAGCGAGCGTGGCCCCATTCAACACCAGATCCCGCAGGATCATCCCGCACCTCCATGCAGCCCATCTGGATCGTCCGCACCTTATACGACCGGCGCAGACACGCCTCCAACAACATCACAATTCTAAGCGCTGGCTGGGGAGCCTCGGTGCTCGATCGACAACATCGGCGCTCATTCCGGTGACTGCGCGATCTGCTGTTCAGCGTGTCCAGCGAGATCTGCTCCTCCGATTACCGCGTTCTGGCATGACTTCTACGACGACCCAGC
>CAYRYP010000003.1:26176-36961 GCA_964428485.1 uncultured Coriobacteriaceae bacterium | reverse complement strand
AAGCCCGTGCTATCTCAAAGGAGCTTGCCATGTCACGAACCTGTATTGATGAAGCCAATCTCGAAGAAACTGGCTTCATGTACACCATGTCGCTCATACAGGGTAAGTACAAGATGTTTATCCTGTATACCCTGATGGAGTACCAGGTAGTACGCTTCAATGAACTCAAGCGATACCTGGGCGCAATCTCATATAAAACGCTCAGTTCAACGCTCAAAGATCTCGAAGCCGATGGGCTCGTACACCGAGAGGCGTATTCGCAGATTCCGCCCAAGGTCGAGTACAGTCTCACGGAACGCGGACAGTCACTTATCCCCATCCTTGATGCCATGTGTGAGTGGGGAGAACAACATCAACCCGAGCGCAGCACTGCGCAATAAACAACACTGCGCACTTCCTTGCGTTCTCAGCTCGAGGGCGTAATGCTAGAGGGTATTGCAGTGACATCCAATAGGTGAAAATCAGGCGCTCTAGTCTCACCAGAGGTTTCCTACTCAAAGCCCTCTTCTGCAAAACCCCTGGTAAACGGCTATGTTGGGTTTTTAGTTCCTAAGGAACCCACACCCTAGCGCCTGAAATTGCCTCAAAACCGGAAATACGGGCGCTTTTGCCATACATCCTGAGTTGCCGCTATTTCATGTCTCGCCGATAGCTGTGACCTGCCGGCAGACTACATCTCCTTGCCCTGCCGGCATGTGATATATTCCAACATTGGACCACTGCACCAAACGGTCATGGGCAATGAAACCTACCGAGCACGTTGAAAGGACCATCCGAACATGGCGATCTCCACCGCTGATTTCAAGAACGGCAAGTGCATCAGCATCGATGGCAAGCCGAGCGTCATCATCGAGTTCCAGCACGTCAAGCCTGGCAAGGGTGGCGCGTTCGTCAGGACGAAGGTCCGCGACGTGAGGACCGGGAGGGTCAACGATCTCACGTTCAGATCTGGGGAGAAGTTCGACGAGGTCCGCATGGAGACCAAGGAGATGCAGTATCTCTACAACGACGACTCCGACTTCTACTTCATGGACAACTCCACCTACGAGCAGATGGGAATCCCCGCCGACGTGATCGGCAACACCTCCCAGTGGCTCAAGGAGAACGACGTGTGTCTCATTCAGTATGCGGGCGAAGAGATGATCGGTGTGCAGCCTCCGATGTTCGTGGAGCTCGAGGTCGCCGAGACCGAGCCCGGATTCAAGGGGGACACCGTTCAGGGATCCACGAAGCCCGCAACGATGGAGACCGGCGCTGTTGTCCAGGTCCCGATGTTCGTCAACGTCGGAGATGTGCTCAAGATCGACACTCGCGACGGCCGCTACATCACCAGGGTCTAACCTGCGACGTGAGCCGCGTATCTTGGGGGTCTTTTGAAAGATCCTGCGTCGAGGGCCCGGAAGGGTCTATATCGGCCGAACGATAGTGAACGAGAGCATGCCCCGCTGGCAGCAAGGATGGCCATGCGGGGCATGCGCGAACCTTAATAAGGAGAGAGGAGGCAACGTGAGGACACTCCACATAATGGACACCACCCTTCGTGACGCCCATCAATCGCTCTGGGCCACGAGGATGCAGATCGGCGACATGCTGCCGATCCTGAGCAAGATGGACAAGGTTGGATACTGGGCCATCGAAGCGTGGGGAGGTGCGACCTTCGACACCTGCCTAAGGTTTCTCGACGAGAATCCTTGGGAGAGGCTCAGGATCATCAAGAAGCACTGCCCGAACACGCCCCTCTCCATGCTGTCCAGAGGCCAGAACCTAGTCGGCTACCACCACTACTCCAAGGACATAGTCACCAGGTTCATACACGCCGCGCATCGCAACGGCGTCGACGTGTTCAGAATCTTCGACGCCCTCAACGACATTCGCAACGTCATCGACTCTGCGGAGGCCGTTAAGGAGTGCGGAGGCCATCTTGAGGCAGCCATCTCATACACCGTGAGCCCTGTTCACACCCTCGACAGCTACATCGACTATGCGATGAAGTGGAAGGAGCTCGGGGCTGACACGATATGCATCAAGGACATGGCCGGGATGCTCACCCCCTACCGCACCGAGCGTATGGTCAGCGCGCTGCGCGAGGAGGTAGGGCTGCCGGTTCACCTGCATTGCCACTATGTCGGAGGCATGGCCCCCACCAATTACATCAAGGCAGCGGAGGCCGGTGCTGCTATCGTCGACACGGCGACCGCACCGCTGGCCTTCGGAAACTCCCAGCCCGCCGTCGAGATGGTTGTGGCGGCTCTCAAGGAGTCTGGTGCCGACACTGGACTCGACCTCGGTCTGCTCTTCGAGATCGCGGAGTACTGGGAGGAGGTTCGCAAGCGCCTTCATTACAAGCGTGGCGTGAGCTCCCTCATCCACATGCAGGTCTACAGCCACCAGGTTCCCGGCGGCATGATGAGCAACCTTATCAGCCAGCTCGAGATCCAGAACGCCTCCGATCGTCTGCAGGATGTCATGGACGAGATCCCCAAGGTGCGCGCAGAGGTCGGATATCCGCCGCTGGTTACTCCGATGTCGCAGATTGTCGGCACCCAGGCTGTGTTCAACGTTCTGACCGGCAAGCGCTGGTCGGTTGTCTCGGCGGAGATGAAGGACTACCTTGCTGGTTACTACGGCAAGGCTCCGGGTCCGCTCAACCTTGATGTTGTCTCGAAGGTGCTCGGCTCCACCCCGCCGCTCGATCCCGATGTGTGGCCGTCGTCGCTGGTGACCACCCCATACTCGAAGTACGAGGAGGAGATCGGAGACTTGGCACAAAGCGAGGAGGACGTGCTTATGTACGCCCTGTTCCCCGAGACCGCCAGGACCTTCCTTTCTAAGCACCTCACGCCCCAGAAGGTCGATTTCATGCTCGAGGAGGAATCCCGAGGAACCATAGAGGAGGATTACGTGGATATCAACCAGATCAAGGACCTCATCAAGGCAGTCGAGGATTCCAATGTTGGGGAGGTCTCTGTTGAAGAGGCCGGCATGAAGATCACGATTCGCGCTCAGGGCGAGGCTGCACCGCAGCAGGTCGTCGTCGGACAGCCTGTTGTGGCCGCCCCCGCCGCCGATGTCCCCGATACCAAGGTGGAGTCGGTTGAGGAGATCGAGCGCCCGCTCAGCTGGCTACCTGTGAAGGCGCCCATGGTCGGTACCTTCTACGTGGCCCCTTCGCCCGGAGCCGATCCGTTCGTGCAGGTGGATGACGAGGTGACCGCGGGCCAGACCCTCTGCATCGTCGAGGCCATGAAGCTCATGAACGAGATCGCGGCCGAGCAGATGGGGATCATCCGCGAGGTCTGCCTCGAGGACGCTACACCCGTCGAGTTCGGGACCGTGATGTTCTACCTCGAGCCCATAAACGACGGCCTCGAGAGCTAGGCGGTACGGTAGATGTTCGACAAGATTCTAATCGCCAACCGCGGCGAGGTCGCGGTGCGCGTGATCAGGGCGGCAAAGGAGATGGGCATCGCCACCGTGGCGGTCTATTCCACTGCGGATGCCGAGTCCGAGGCGGTTCGCATGGCCGACGAGAGCGTCTGCATAGGTGACGCTCCCTCCTCCAAGTCGTACCTCCAGATCCCCTCGATCATCGCGGCAGCCAAGACCCGCGGCGCGCAGGCCATCCATCCCGGATACGGCTTCCTTGCCGAGAACTCCGACTTCGCCCGCGCCTGCGCCGACAACGACATAGTGTTCATTGGTCCGGACGCCGATGTCATGGACTCCATGGGCAACAAGTCCAATGCCAAGGAGACCGCGACGGCGGCCAACGTGCCCACGGTCCCCGGGAGCGACGGAGTCGTGGAGACCGTGGAGGCCGCCAAGGAGTTTGCCGAGCGTGTGGGATATCCCGTGCTCGTCAAAGCGAGCGCCGGTGGTGGCGGCAAAGGGATGCGCGAGGTCATGTCGGCCGACGAGATGGAGAGCGCGTTTGCCACCGCGAGGGCCGAGGCTCTAGCCGCCTTCGGCAACGACGATGTCTACATCGAAAAGCTGATACTGCGCCCGAGGCATGTTGAGATCCAGATCCTCGCTGACAAACACGGCAATATGGTGCACCTTTGTGAGCGCGACTGCTCCGTGCAGCGCCGTCATCAGAAGCTCATCGAGGAGGCGCCCTCGCCGGCGCTCTCCGAGGAGCTCAGACAGGAGATGGGTGCTACGGCGCTTCGCATGGTCGCGGCCAGCGGCTACACCAATGCCGGCACCGTGGAATTTTTGCTTGACGAGGACGGCAGCTTCTACTTCATGGAGATGAACGCTAGGGTCCAGGTGGAGCACGGCGTCTCCGAGATGGTCACAGGTGTGGACATCATCAAGGAGCAGATCCGCATCGCCGCAGGCGAGGAGATGACCTGCAAGGACCGCGCGCCCTTCTCCCCGAACGGGCACTCGATCGAGTTTCGCATTAATTCGGAGGATCCGGACCACGACTTCCGTCCCTGCCCGGGCAGGATTACAGGCCTGCGCTTCCCGGCAGGTCCCGGCGTCAGGGTCGATACCGCTATCTACGACGGGTACAACGTGCCGCCGTACTACGACTCCATGCTCGCCAAGCTCATCGTGTGGGGGGCGGATAGGGACGAGGCCCTGGCCCGTGCTCGCCGTGCCCTCGATGAGTTCCAGATCGAGGGAGTCGCCACCACGATTCCGTTCCACAGGAAGGTAGTGGACAACGCCGCCTTCGTGTCCGGTGAGGTCTACACCGACTTCATCGAGAAGGAGTTTGGGTACTAGTCTCGCTCCGAGTCTAGGGAGGCAACCGTGAGCAGAAACGCCTTGATTTCGAATATCGATGGAACCGGCGAGACGTCAGGCGCGCCCTACATGGGCAAGTCCACGATCGCCCATCTCGGGATCGCACCAGGGGTGGTCGAGACCATGATCGCGCGAGCGGTGCTCGACGTTCCGGGTGTTGCCGGGGTCGGGGGACCCAAGGTCGCCAAGCGAAAGTTCAACTCGACGCTGACCAAGGAGGCCGGCCTTGTCGGAGTGGAGATCGCTGCTGACGAGGGGCATCTTTTGCTCGATATTCGCATTCAGATCTACTACGGCTACAGGTTGCAGGACATCGTGGACGGGATAAGGACAAACGTAAGCGACGCGCTGTCGACGCAGGCGGGCATCCAGATCGACGCCATCAACATCTACGTCTCGGCGCTTCAGTTTGAGGAGTAGCCGCCATATGACTCGCAAACGAGGCAGCGTAAATAGGCGCACACGTGCCCGCGAGCAGGTTCTCCAGATGCTTTTTAGCCGTGACTTTCTGGAGGAGGGGACCGATCTTCCCTCTGCTTCTGTGGAGGTCATGGACGGAGTCGTGATCGAGGGGTATGCGGTGGAGCTGCTCGATGGAATCATCGCCAACCAGGAGAGGATCGACCGCGTCATCGAGAACGCCTCCGACAACTGGACCATATCTAGGATGGCTCCGACCGATCGTGCGATACTTCGTATCGCGGTCTTCGAGATGTTCTTTCGCCCGGACATTCCGTCCAGCGTTTCGATTAATGAGGCGGTCGAGCTCGCGCAGAGCTTCGGCGGCGAGGACGAGTCCTATAGGTTCGTAAACGGGGTGCTCGGCAGGGTTGCCACCCAGTTCGGCGAGAACGGCTACCCGTTGCCTGGGGCGGACAGCGGCGATTCCGATCCTGAGATCGGGGTGCCTACGGACAGCTTGGTCCAGCAGGAACCGCAGGCCGAGGTGGAGGAGGTCTAGCCGATGGAGAAGAGAAGACCGGAGAACCTAAGCTCGTATCTGCGCGTCAAAAACCATCTCGATGAGATCGTCGAGCAGATAAGGAACAAGGATGTCCCGCTGGAGCAGGCACTCGATCTCTACGAGGAGGCGATACGCCTCGGCAACAGCTGCGCCGACCTCATCGACACAACCGACTTCTCCCTCGAGGAGATAGAGGCCTTCAACGCCACCAGCGATGATCTTAATTCGGGAAATAGCAATGGACCCGAAAATAATGATGGGCCCGAGAATAGTGGTGAGCTCGAAAATAATAGTGAATCCGAAAATAGCGGCGAATCCGAAAATAGTGGTGAGCCCCAATGAGCACTCGGATTTCGGGGTTCGACCCCGATTCAGCCGACGATAGGTTCATCCTCTCCGAGATAGAGAAGCCATCCGACCTTCTGGATCTCAGCTACGAGGAGCTCGACCAGCTCGCATGCGAGATCCGTGCGACGATGCTCGCGGCGGTCTCGCGCACGGGCGGACATCTGGCCTCGAGCCTCGGGGCGGTCGAGATCATCATCGCCATGCACAGGGCGTTTCCCTCTGAGGACGACAGCATCCTGTTCGATGTCGGGCACCAGGCGCTCGCTCACAAGCTGCTCACGGGCAGGTTTGACCGGATCTCCACGCTCCGTCAGCATGGCGGATTATCCGGGTTCCCGCGCAAGGACGAGAGTCCGTACGACGTTCACGATTCCGGACACGCTTCCGACTCGCTGTCCCTGGCCGCGGGCATCCTGCTCGCCAAGGAGATGAACGGCGAGCCCGGAGAGGTCGCCGCGCTCATAGGGGATGCCTCGATAACCGGTGGAATGGCCTTTGAGGCGCTCAACCACATCGGTCAGGCTGGCCGCAACCTCGTGATCGTCCTCAACGACAACGGAATGTCCATATCCCGAAATGTCGGCGCGATGTCGCTGTTCCTCGGCAAGATCCGCCTGAGCAAGGAGTACGTCCACATCCGCAGCAAGGTCGAGGGTCAGGTCGGCAGCTGGGGGGAGCTGGGGCGCCTTGCGGTGAACCTGGGGGAGAGCGTCAAGAACTCTGTGAAGAAGCTCCTCGTGGGAGGAACGTTCTTCGAGGATCTGGGGATCACCTACATCGGCCCGATCGACGGACATCACATCAGCGACCTAGAACAGGCCCTAATGGCTGCCAAGGAACATTCCGGGCCGGTCATCATACACGCCGTCACCAGGAAGGGTATGGGCTACGCACCTGCGGAGATGAACCCCTCGAAGTTCCACGGGATCCCGGGTTTCGATCTCGAGACCGGGGAGGTCGTGAAGATCAAAGGCTCCTCTGGATTCACCAAGGTGTTCTCCAAGCTGATGGTCATGGAGGGACGGAGAAATCCCGATCTGGTGGCGATCACCGCTGCCATGACGGATGGCGCCGGACTGGTCGAGTTCTCCAAGGAGTTCCCCGACAGGTTCTTTGACGTTGGGATCTCTGAGGAGCACGCAGTTGCCCTGGCGGCAGGTCTCGCGATCGGGGGTAAGGTGCCGGTCGCGGCCATCTATTCGACGTTTCTACAGCGCGCCTACGACCAGCTCATGATCAACGTTGCGCTCCAGAGGCTTCACGTGATTTTGTGCATCGATCGCGCGGGACTCGTTGGAAGGGATGGCTCTACGCACCACGGTCTGTTCGATCTCGCCTATCTGAGATCCATGCCCGGGATGACGATTCTCGCCCCGTCTACGACATCCGAGCTCGCCGAGGCGTTCGCGACCGCCCTTTACGGACTCGATGGACCGGTTGCTATCAGGTACCCGCGCTTCTCCGAAGAGATCTACGAACCCACGGGCGACGAACCTCTGTGGGACAAGTCGAGAGCCGTTTGCAGGCGCGATGGCGACGATGTGGCGATACTGGCCGTTGGCAGGATGGTCTCCACTGCGATGCGGGCGGCCGAGATCCTGTCGGAGCGCGGCATAGAGTGCGCCGTCTACGACATGCGCTGGGTTAAGCCGATGGACGTCCAGACCGTTCAGGTAGCCAGACGCTCCCGCCTTGTGGTCACGATCGAGGATGGCACCATCGTGGGCGGTTTCGCCGATGCGGTGCTGGAGGAACTGAGCCGTCGTCGCGAGCTCGATGACGACATCGAGGTCAGTGCCCCCAGGGTTGACGGCAGTCTGATCAGACTCAAGACCCACAGCCTAGGGCATCCACCGGTGCTCCGTCTGGGCGTCGATGACGTCTTTGTGCAGCATGGGTCGGAGGATGAGTTGTTCTTCGACCTCGGTCTCACACCACCGCAGATCGCCGACGAGATCGAGCGGAACCTGGTGTAGGGGAGATGGCACCCAACCACCGCCGTACCTCTGGCAAGAAGGACAGGATCGATTCGCTCCTGGTCTCGCGTGAGCTGTTTGCCTCCGCAGACGAGGCTGCGCGCGCCTGTATGGCCGGTGAGGTCACAAGCCCCAGCATCACCATCACCAGGGGTTCCCAGATCGTGGACGTCTCCATCGAGCTCAACGTGAGGGGTAGATCTGCCTACGTGTCGCGCGGGGGTGACAAGCTAAAAGGCGCTCTCGATAGCCTGGAGGTCGACCCCACCGGGCTTTCCTGCATAGACGTGGGAGCTTCCAGCGGGGGCTTTACCGACTGCCTTCTGCAGCACGGCGCGGCGTCGGTCTGCGCCGTCGATGTCGGCTACGGCCAGTTTGCGTGGCGCCTGAGACAAGATCCTAGAGTTAGCCTCTTCGAGAGGACCAACATCAAAAAGATCGGTGTTGACGAGCTCGGAGGTCCATTTGACCTGCTTGTGGCAGATGTCTCGTTCATATCCCTCTCAAGCCTCTTAGGGACGTTCCGCTCGCTTCTTTTGGACGGAGGCATGCTTCTTGTGCTGGTTAAGCCCCAGTTTGAGATCGAGAAGGGCCTGGTGGGCGAGGGCGGAGTTGTAAGAGATGCGGGGGAGCATGCCATGGTGCTTCGCAAGGTAGTCTCCGAGATGCCCGGGCACGGTTTTGCACCGACGGGCGTCTGCGCCTCCCCACTACACGGGCCGAAGGGAAACGCCGAGTTCTTCGTTTGCGCTCTGAGACAACCGGATGTGCGGGGGGAACATGATTGCTACGACGTCGGGCAGATGGAAAAACTAGAGGGTATGATTGTCAATGCGGTTGCGGCCGCCCACGAAGATAAGGTCCAGGGTTGCGCCATCGCGGGCGATCTATGACAAACAAATCACGCCTTTTCAGGAGGAAACGGATGCGCATCCTGATAGTAACCAGCATCACCAAGCCGCTCGGTCAGAAGAATGCGGAGATTCTGCGCAACTGGCTCGTCGAACGCGGGCATTCCGCCGAGATCGTGACCGCTGAGGAGGTCGTCTCGAAGTGCAGGATCTCGCAGGAGGTCCTCGATTCCAAGATGGACTTCGATATGATCTTCTCCCTCGGCGGAGACGGTACGATGCTCACCAGCGCACAGCTTGCGTTCCATCATGACGCCCCGATACTCGGCTTCAACTTCGGGACGCTCGGATTTCTCACCGGGGCTAGCCCCGATAAGCTCCTGGAGGGTGCACAAGCGGCGATCGAGGGGAGGCTCGAGGCTGAGACCAGAAGCGCTCTTGACGTGGAGATCGTTGATGCCAGCGGGCAGCACAGCCGGTACAAGGTTCTCAACGAGGTAAACCTCAGTAGGGGTCTTACCGGCAAGATGTTCCGCTACACAATCACCATCGACGACGATCAATTCGCCAAGATGTTCTCCGATGGTGTCATCGTGTCCTCTCCGACCGGATCCACCGCCTACTCGCTGTCCGCCGGAGGGCCGATCCTCTACCCACAGCTCGCATGCATGGTCGTCGTGGCCGTGGCTCCGCACTCGCTCGTCTCCAGGGCGCTCGTCACCGGCCCCAGGGAGACCGTGTGCATCGAGCCGGAGAACGCCCCCGACAGGGATTGCACGGTGTTTCTGGATGGACACTGCATACCTGAGCTCGGGACCCCGCAGAAGGTGATCGTCAGGGTGTGCCCTGATGCGGTGACGTTCCTCAACTACAACGCGCCGGGATTCACCCGCGCGGCCTCTCGGGTCTTCTATGGGGGTGGGGAATGATCGACGCCATCCACGTTAGGAACCTGGCCCTTATTCGCGAGTGCGAGATGCGCTTTCACGCGGGATTGACCGTGCTCACGGGTGAGACCGGTGCCGGTAAGACCGCGCTTCTAGGCGCGATCAAGCTGGCGATCGGGGAGCGCGCAGACGTCTCCGCGGTCAGAGAGAACGAGGATGAGGCCCTGGTGGAGGCGGCGTTCGAGTGCGACGGGAGGTGCCGCGAGGCGCTTGCTGAGGCCGGTTTTCCCAACGATGGGGATGAGATGGTCGTGCGCAGGAGGGTCAGTGCATCGGGGCATTCCAGATGCCACATCAATGACACCATGGCTACTGTGGGTGCCCTCAACTCGATAGCAGGCCGAATGGTCGATCTGCACGGGCAGCACGAGCACCAGGCGCTGCTCAACCCTGCTAACCATCTTGCGTACCTGGACAGGTGGGCCCGTGATGCCGTGGAGCCCCTGCTCGCTTCCTATGTGGAGGCCTGGGAGCGCTACCACGCAGCTCTCGATGAACTGCGCGCTGCGAGGGAGTCGGAGAGGGTGTCTGACTACAGGCTCGAGCAGGCGAGGTTTGCCTGCGAGCAGATCGGCGCTGTGTCTCCTGGGGAGACGGAATACGACGAGCTGGAGTCAAGGTTACCGGTGCTTCGAAATGGGGAGGCGCTGGCGGAGTCCTCAGGCGTGGCATATACATCGATCAGGTCGGAGGGGGCAGCCCTTGACGCACTGCAGAGTGGGATCTACGCGCTTGAGAGGGTCGCTGGCACCGATCCGTCTCTAGATGCGCTCGCCGACAGAATGCGTTCGGCCCAGCTTGATCTGGAGGATCTCGCGATGGAGCTCAGGTCGTACCACGATGACGTAGAGTTCGATCCCGAGGCTCTCCAGGAGGCCCTTAACAGACTGGGTGAGTTGGACGGGCTGGTAAGGCGCTTCGGTCCCACCTACGAGGCGATG
>CAYRYP010000003.1:0-26076 GCA_964428485.1 uncultured Coriobacteriaceae bacterium | reverse complement strand
GCATCCGATGTCGGGTCGTGGGGCAAGAACGGCCCCTCGAGGTTCGAGCTTATGTATGCCCCCTCGTCCCAGATGACCCCACGGCCCCTCGCGAGGATCGCCAGCGGCGGCGAGCTCTCCCGCGTGATGCTCGCACTCGAGACCGTCATGGACGACGGCGATCCGGCACGCACGCTCGTTTTCGATGAGGTGGATTCTGGTGTCGGCGGTGCCACCGCACAGACGGTCGCCGCAAGGCTCTCCGATCTGGCTCGCGGCCACCAGGTCATCGTGGTCACTCATCTTGCCCAGATCGCGGCTGTGGCAGATGCCCACCTGCTCGTCGAGAAGTCGGATGCCCATGGTATTCCGGAGACGGAGATCAGGGAGATATTCGGTGAGGAGAGGGTGGCTGAGATCTCGAGGATGCTCTCCGGAACCACCGACGCAGCGTCGATGGAGCATGCCAGGTCGATGCTAGCCTCGGGCGGTGCGCTATGAGCACGCTAGATTCTGACGGCACCGACGTGGTCGGTCTTGAGTCATCCGAAAAGACTACCGGTTCCCAGGCTCTTCCATCAAAGAGAGTGGAGGGCAAGGCGCGGCTCGGCAGGATCACCAAGCAGCTCGCCCCGACGCTTCGCCGCGGCGATATCGCCGTGATCGACCATGACGACATCGACAGGCTGAGCGCTCAGTCATTGGTGGACTCCGGTGTCTCGGCCGTCGTCAACGCCGGGACCTCGTTCACGGGGAAGTTTCCCAACACGGCGCCGAGCCTCATACTCGAGGCGGGTATCCCCATCGTGGATGGGGTGGGAGAGGCTGTCTTTGACACCCTCTCCGACGGAGACCTGATAGAGGTGGCGGGGTCCGAGGTGTACCGCAACGGCGAGCTAGTTGCCATAGGCAGCCTACTTTCCACCGACACCCTGGATGCCGAGATGGAATCTGCCCACGACAAGATGGATTACAACCTCGACGATTTCGCCCGGAACACTGCGGAGTATCTCAAGCGCGACGGCGCCAAGATCATCTTTGACAATCAGGCCCCCGACATAGACGTTGCGATCGAGGGAAAACAGGTGCTCGTGGTGGTGAGGGGTCCGGATTACAGGGAGGATCTTTTGGCGCTTCGCTCTTACATCGGGGAGATGAAGCCCGTGATCCTGGCGGTCGACGGGGCTGCGGACACCCTGATGGAGATGAGCGTGCACCCCGACGTGATCATAGGCGACATGGATTCCGTTTCCGATGAAGCGCTCAAAAGCGGTGCCACTCTCATCGCGCATGCCTATGAGAATGGGATGTGCCCATCGGCCGCCAGACTCGACGCTCTCGGCCTCGACTACATCACATGGCCCCTCGCCGCCACCAGCGAGGATCTCGCTCTTTTACTCGCGTGGGAGAGGGGAGCGGACCTGATAGTCGCGGTGGGAACGCACTCCAACCTCGTCGAGTACATGGAGAAGAACCGCCGTGGTATGGCATCGACCTTCCTTGTGCGCCTCAGGGTGGGAACCAAGCTTGTGGACGCCAAGGGCGTGAGCAAGCTCTACAGGCCGTCTCCGCCGGTGAGATATGTCTTCGTGGTCATCCTCGCCGCCCTAGCGGCAATACTGGCGGCCGTGTTCATCTCCGAGACGCTTCGCAACACGCTTGCGGTGATGTGGCTCACGCTCAGAACGCATCTCGGATTCTGACGGGCCATTCCGCCTCCGTGCGGGTAAGATTGCTTGTGTGCTCTTGGACCCGGGCAAAATGGGTAACTGTAGTTAGGGAAGGCCGATGTACAGTTTCAAGTACCACCTGCTTACGATATGTGCGGTATTCCTGGCGCTTGCGGTCGGCCTTCTGCTAGGCTCCGCCATCGGCGGCAGCGGCCTTCTGAGCACCACTACCTCCGATCTGGTGGAATCGCTCTCCGAGAGGTTCACCGACCTCGACTCTCGCAACTCTGAGCTCTCTCAGGAGATTGAGATATACGAATCGCTCTCCTCGATGTTCGTGGACTATTGGGATGACGACAGGCTGTCGGGAAGCGACGTGCTCATCATCTCCGGCTCCGACAGCGAGCAGACCTCGATGGCGCAGGATATCTCCGACTACGTGGAGTCGGCCGGGGGAAGAAGCGCGATTGTGCAGGTATCCTCACAGGCGTTTGGTCTGGAGGACGAGGACATCTTGGCGGCTGTGCAGGAGGTTCTGCCCGAGGTTGAGGGGCAGGATTACCAGGATGTTCTGGCAGAGGCGCTGGTGGCCGAGTGGACATCGTCGGAGGAGAGCGAGGAGGCCTTCGACGGCGGTAGGATCTCATCGAACTCCGCACCCACAGACGAGGACAGGGAGGCCTATCCCGTCACATGCGCCCTGATCGACTCAGGGGCCATCACCTTTACGGGTACATCGACCATCCCCGGAACCATCAACTGCATGGTGAACACCCTGCTGTACCAGCCGGAGTCCTCAGATGACGACTCGCAGCAGTCCTCACCGACCTCGGATCCGGTTGCTGGTAGGATCGCGTCCGCTATGTACTCCACGGGTGCCAGCGTGGTATTCACCCAGTACGAGGATGCAAGCGAACCGCTGATGGATGATGCATCGTCTAGGGGACTTGCGGGGGTGCAGTCGTATGAGGGCAGCATGGGGAGGTACTCGATAGTCTCGCTACTCTCCACCGGCCAGACCGGCAACTACGGATCTAGCAACGACTCCTCCCACTGGTATCCCGTAGGCTAGGGTAGCCTTCTGTGCAGCTCGCGCACCGTGCGGCGCACATCCAGATACTGCCGCGCCCTGTGTGCGATTCCCCTGATGTCGTTTCCGGTGGTCGCATGCGTCATCGTAAGCGGGATCTCCACCACCCTCATGCCCTGCCTAAGCGCACGGACCGTGAGCGCCACCTCCACGCCGTATCCCTTCGCAAAGGGCATCAGGAGCTCTAGGCACTCGGCTCTGATCGCGCGCTGCCCAGAAAGCGGGCTGGTGAACTCGAGGGTGGGATCGACAGACCTGATAGCCTGCGCGGCGAGTCCCTTCACCTTTCCGAAACCTGCACCCGACTCTGCTGGGGGAAAGCCTGCGATCGCCATGTCGGCTCGTCCGGCGGCGACCTCGGCGAGAAGGGCCGAGGCTTGAGAGGCGGTGCCGGCGAGGTCAGCGTCTAGGAGTAAGACGATAGGCGGAAGGCCACCAGGAAGTCTCTTTGCTAGCGAGAGTGCGCGTGTGAGTGCCTCTCCCTTCCCCCCATGGCGATGCAGGCGCACCACATGGGCGCCAGCTTCAGTTGCAGCGCGCGAGGTGTGGTCATTGGAGGCGTCGTCTGCGACGACGACATGTAAGACTCCCTCTATAGAGAGGGCAGCGCGCACGGTCTCCCCGATGCGAGACTCTTCGTTTCTGGCAGGCATCAGCACCACCGCAGAATCGTCCGCCATGCGGCGCGAACCGGCTCCTGTCGACCCAGCCCTAGGGGCCATCCTAACCACTTCCGTTGCGACGAAGCCTGCCAAAGACCTTTGAGAGCATGCGTTCGACCAGCGACGTCTCGGGTACCCGCAGGAGCCTTGCAAGGCAGTAGAAGACGAGCAGTCCTGCGAGTCCGCAGCATATCACGGAGACGACGGCCTGGAAGATGCTCTCTGAGCTGCCGAACATCCCGAACAGGCCGTATGCGACGATAGCGGCGACCACCGAGGAGATAAGTGAGCGAATCGCAGTGCCGATAACTCCGCCGAAGCCGTATGCACCGATCTTGCTGCGCAGCACCAGGGCGAACATGAAGAACATGAACCCGTAGAAGATGATGTCGGATATCGGGATCCCCACCAGGCCGAGACCGCCCCATTCGCCGATCCCCATTGTCAAGAGGGCGTAGAGGCCAGCCTGCACGATCTTGGCGCAAGCGTCTATCCAGGTGGCCTTGGCGAGATCCTTCATGGCGGAGAAGGTGCGGTAGAGGTAGTAGTACCCGGCGTAGAACGGCAGCGCCATGCACCACCACATGAGCACGTTGGATACCGACTGCACGTCCTCGGCGGTGAACGCACCGGCATGGTAGATCGCGGTGAGGGGCTCGGAGAGCACCAGCATCAAACACGCGAGAGGCGTGATTAGAAAAAGCGTGCCAGATAGCCCCTGCCGCACGTTTCGGCGAAAGAGAGGCCAGTCCTTGTTGGCTGAGGCGGCGCTCATCTCCGTGAGCATCGCGGTGGAGAGGGCCACGGCGAGCACCCCGTACGGGAACTGGTACCACATCCACGCATAGCTGAGCGTCGCTGGGCCATTGGTGGATACGCCCATTGAGAATGCGTTTCTCACGCTGACCACTATCAGGCTAAAGATTATGTGGGCCATCGCCGGCCCAGCGATTCGCAGGGTCTCCTTGAGCGTAGGGTCGCGGAAGTCTATGCGGAGACGGAAGGGTACTTTGAGCCGAGCCATGGCCGGCAGCTGTACCGCAAACATTGCCACGACACCCAGTACGGTGCCCACTGCCAGCCAGATCTTCGCGAGGTCGGGGTCCGACGGCGAGATAAAGACGAAGCCGATCATCGTGATGACGGTAACGATGTTGTTGAACACCGGTCCGAGCGCGGGCCACAGAAACGACTTGTGGGCGTTGAGGATTCCCGACAGTATCGATCCTATGCCGTAAAAGACCACCTCGAAGGCCAGGAAGCGGAAGAGGTAGATCGCAAGCTGGGTCTCCTCGGAGTCGGACATGAAGGTCTGGGTGGCTATCACCTGCGGCGCGAAGATGGAGCCCAGAAGCGATATGAGACCGAGGACCACGATCGCGATCCCCATCAGGTTAGACGCATACTCGCCGGCGGCCTTCTTCCCTCTCTGTTCGAGGTAGGACATATAGACGGGGAGAAACGCCGTGGTGAGGACTCCTCCGGCCACGAGCTCGTAGAGCATGTTGGGGACATTGTTGGCGATCTGGTAGGAGCTGGCGAGCAGGGTGTTGCCCAGCGCGAAGGCACATGCCCACGTGCGGGCGAATCCCGTGATTCGGGACAGCAGCGTCGCCATCGACATGGTGAGGGTGGACCTTACCACTCCCACCGTGTCCTTCTCGTTCTCCTCGGCTATCTCGTTTCGATTGTTTCCGTCGATTTCAACCATTCAGGAGAGGAGCTCCATTCATGTTCGGCCCGTGAAACCGGTGCTCAGCGCAAATCTCGAAAGACAATCATAGCAAACAGCTATGGGTTTCTTCCCGCTGCTCGGTGGGATCTGTTCATTTTGGGAGGACTGTATTCAGATGCGTCCGCCGCACGTTCGCCGCCCGCCCTGTGCCACTACCACATGTTCGTAGAGTTGTGCTCCAGCCGGCTAGAGAATGTATGATGTATTGTCCGGTTTTTCAGCGCATCAGCGCAAGGGAGGGATACATGTCCGAGGGAAACATCTCCAGCATCGAGGACGGAACGTACGCCGGGAACCAAGCGTCCCAGGATCCTGTTTTCGAGCAGGAGCAGGCGCATCTTTCCGACGTGTACTCCACACTTCTCGCGATGTCCTCCGAGATCGAGGAGAGGATGGAGCGTACGCGCGCCGAGGCTGCCGAGGCCAAGCGCATGATGAGCGAGGAGATCACCGGGGACTATGCCAGCTTCGACGAGGCTCTGGAGACCTACGCCGACGTCGAGGCGGCCAATCGCATCATCGCCGGTTACAACATTGCCCAGGATGCGGACATGGACAGGCTCTCCAAGATCCGGGTGCTTTTGAGGCAGCCCTACTTCGCCAAGGTCACGCTGAAATACGACGGGATGGTCGAGCCTAGGGACATCTACATAGGAAACGCCGGGATGACCGATGACGACTACCGCTATCTCGTGATCGATTGGCGATCACCCGTGGCCGAGGTTTACTATAACCGCGACTACGGCCCCACCTCCTACGAGGCCAACGGCCGCACGATACACGCTGATCTGCAGCTTAGGCGTCAGTTCGACATCGACCGCGACAGGCTAAATGCCTACTTCGACACCACCGTGGCGATACAGGATCCGCTGCTGATCGAGTTGCTGTCGCAAAAGCGCACCTCCCGCATGCGAGACATCACGGCCACCGTCCAGCGCGAGCAGAACCAGGTGGTGCGTCACGAAGATGTGTCGGCTCTGCTGGTGAGCGGAATCGCTGGCAGCGGTAAGACATCCGTGCTGCTACAGCGCATCGCTTACCTACTCTATCTGAGGCGCGACGAACTCGATTCAGAGCAGGTCTGTTTGATAACCCCCAACCCGGTCTTTCGTACGTACATCGACAACGTTCTCCCTGATCTGGGAGAGCGCAATCCCCGCACACTCACATGGGACGAGTTTGCGGCCGATCTGATGCCCCAGGGGCATCCTCGTGGCGGGATCGACGCGTCGATGGAGGTGATCTCCGAGATCGACCGGAAGATCTCCGGCTATGTGCTCGATGCTGGGGACTTCAGGGATGTCGAGAGCAATGGCACGGTGCTTATCAGCGCGGGCAGGATCGCGCAGATGGCCAATAGACTGTCGGCTAAGATCCCCACCGGTCCGCATTTGGTAACCATGATCCGCGAGCAGCTCCTTGAGCGCGTGGACAGCAGGCTTCGGCGCCTGGCCTCCTCGGACAAGATCCTCGACGAGCTTTTCGAGCTTTCCATCGAGGACAGGCTGAGGATATTCGGAGAGGTGGTGGACCCGCGCGACGACGAGGCTCTGCCTGATCTCGCTCTTCGTTACACCATGTACCTTCATGGCTCTGTGGCCGAATCGGTGGAGCGCGACGAGTGGCTGCGAGTGGACCGCATTGGCATGAGGATGATGGGTGTCGGCGGGCTTACCACGGTCGAGTGGATATACCTCAAGATGCGCCTTACTGGTGCCGGCGAGGCGAAGATGCGCTATGCGATCATCGATGAGGTGCAAGACTACACGCCTGGGCAACTTGCGCTCCTTGCGGCGTACTTTCCCAATGCGCACTTTTTGCTCCTCGGGGACGAGAACCAGGCGATCCGCCCCAATACGGCGGACTTCTCCCAGGTGGAGGCGGTGTTTCGTGCCGCCAGGGGAGAGGTGTCAAGATGCAGCCTTCTTACGAGCTACCGCTCAACCCCCGAGATCACAACTCTGTTTGCCTCGCTGATCCCAGACGATGGGGGGTTGGAGGTCTCCGCCGTACAGCGCGAGGGCGAGAGGCCTAGGATCGTGAGATGCTCCGACGAGGCGGAGCTGGAGGCCTCCATCGCCGAGGAAGTGCGCCGTGCACGTGAGCTGGAGGGGCTTTCCGCGGTGATAGTGCCTCGCAGACGCGATGCCAGAAGACTAGCGGAGTCGCTCGGCGGCGATGCCCCGGAGGTGTTGGATGGCCACGGATCGCTTCCCGACTCGGGCGTGGTGATCGTTGAGTTGCAGCTCGCCAAGGGGCTTGAGTTCGATCATGTGATAGTTCCGGACATCTCCGAGAGCACCTTCCCCTCTGATGACATCTCTCGCAGACGCCTGTACACCACGGTCTCGCGCGCCACTAGGTCGCTGGTGATGCTCTACTGTGGTGAGTGCACTAGGTTGCTCGACAGCTACCTGTCTTCTCTCGAGGGTTAGAGACACCGCAGCCGCGGTTGCTTCAGACACGATGCCGCAGCTTCTGGAACTGTTATGTGCCCAAAATCGCGACGAGACCGTATTCATCAGCCCGCACTGCATTTAGAACCAGATTCCCCGCTCCCCGATGGTTTCCTGAAGTCCTTCCTGCTTGCCCGATCACGGGCCTATATTTGAATGGAGAACATAAGGGGTGAACAGAGTTTGGATAGGTCGCGCATGGCGAAGAGATGGGCAGTCTACGCTGCAGGTATGCTTCTGCTCGCACTGGGGTTGTCACTCAATACGAAGGTAGGTCTCGGGGTCTCCCCGATCATATCCGTGCCGTTTGGTATATCCGGGATCTGGAATCTCAACCTCGGCAACATGGCCTTCCTCTTCTACTCACTCTTCGCGATCATTGAGATGCTCATACACTTCTGCATGTGGCGCAGGATTCCGGACGAGAGCAGATTGATTCCCATGCGCTTGATCCTCATCAAGGACATTTTGCAGATTCCGATGAGTCTCGTCTTTACGAGGTTCCTCAACGTCTTCAGTGCCCTCATACCCGACCTCGCTACCCTCGATGGAACCATCGCGGCAACTATCGGCGTTAGGATCCTTGTTCTAGTTGTGGCGATAATCATCACGGGAGTCGGGGCCGCCATGTCCCTCGATATGCGTCTGATTCCCAATTCAGGAGACGGGATTGTGCAGGCGATATCCGACATCACGGGAAAGTCGATGGGCTTCACCAAGAACTGCTTCGATGCTGCGAACATCTGCATCTCGTTGACGATAGGGTTCGTCTTCGCCGGGCAACTCGTGGGTGTGGGGATCGGCACAGCGCTCGCTGTGGTGGGCGTCGGAAGATCCATCGCGCTCTTCCATCATTTCTTCCACGATTCGCTTGCCAAGTTCACCTCTACAGGCAATACTTCTGCGTCGGTGACTGCATAACATAGGCTTTATCCACATCGTTTGCGCCATCGTCACAAAGCAGAATAAAATCAGATCCGGTTGTTTCGAAATCTGTTTTTTTGAATTGGTGATTCGCAGATGCTTATTTCTATGGACATCCTCGCCAATGAGCTCAGGGAATACACGGTAGGGCTGCGTCTTGGCGGCGACACCGGTCTCTCAATAAGCAGCTGCAGGCTCTTCGACGACGACATAGAGGAGCTTCAGTCAAACTGCGTCTATATCGTCTGTGACATCTTCAAGTTCAACATGCGCAAGGTCGACGGCTTCCCCGCCGATTCCAACTTCATCATCCTTGGCAAGCGAAACCTTGGATTGGACTTCCCAAGCGGACTCAACCTCATCTTCATCGATGGAATGGGTCCTTACCAGGCTATCAACCTGGTGCTCGCGATCTTTGACAAGTACGACTCGCTTGCATCGCAGCTCGAGGATGCATTCAACAGCTCCGCTCACCTCCAGTCGATCGTTGACATCGCCACCGAGATCATAGGGTTGCCGATAGCTATGCTGGAGATGAACCACTGCGTACTGGCGATCTCTGAGAATCTCGAGCCGGAGGGCGACAAGATGTGGGAGGCGTTTAAGGCCGGCTATGGCTACCAGCACTTCAGCATCGTCGACGTGAGCCAGCCGAAGCTCCACGAGATGGATGACAAGGGCCTCGACGTGTGGGAGGAGATCTCAAATATCAGCGGTCGCTACAGCAGGATTTACCTGCTGAGGAAGGGTGGCAGGGGGGTTGCCTCGTTTGGCCTGCACAAGCTCAAGGACTTTCAGAAGCCCTTTGAGAAGTACTACGTGCAGCTCGCGGACTGGGTGGTCTCCGGGATCACCTCGCGCCTGGAGATGTTCTCCGAGGTCAAGATCGGCCGCGGCAAGCTCTCCGAGGTGTTCCTGATAGATCTGCTCGAAGGGCACAGCATCTCCGGCGATGATCTCGACAAGATGATGGATGTGCTGTCGATAAGCAGCACGTCGCGCTATTGCCTTGGCATGGTTCTCTCGAAGAACGAGATGGAGCTAACGGAATACGACTTCGCTCTGATGGACTACATTGAGACGATACTGAGCGGCAGTAAGTGCGTGGAGTACAAGAGTCGCGTACTTTTCCTGTATCCTGTCGAGGACGACGACATCGGTCAGAATCTAGCGCTCAACCACGACTTGCCGCATTTCCTACAGACGCACGCGTGCTACTGCTTTATCTCCAATGTGTTTGACTCCATATTCGACATGCGGACCGCCTACGAGATAATGCTAGAGGCCACCAAGTTTGTTGCCGCGGCGGAGCGCGCGGACGACTCGGTGAGGCTCTACAGGTACTACGAGTTTGCGGACATGCACGCCATCGAGGTTTTCGGGGAGAAGATACCCTTCAGGTTCTCGGAGAACGAGGCGGTTGCAAAGCTCATCAAGCACGATGCGGAGAACAACTCAGAGTACTATCACACTCTCGAGGAGTATCTGAGGCATTTTGGCAACACCACCGCGACTGCGGAGAGTCTGCACATCCACCGCAACTCGCTTCTATACAGGATCTCCAAGATCGAGAAAATCATCGGATGCTCTCTGGAGGATCGGGTCTTTAGACAAAGCGCCATGTTCTTTGTCATGTGCAGCAAATACTTGAGAGAGTTCGGGGACAAATAGCCCCAGCGCCTGCCCGACAGGCGGAACAGATGTCTCACCCGGATAGACGGTTAATTGTTTATAACCTCGTACCCCTCGATGATGGTAGCGGCTCCGGAGTACGCCTTGATGTTGTACTCGTCGCGCAGCATTTCGGCGAGATGTTCGATCCATGGATCCCTCTCGGCGCGCTCGGCAGCCTCCCATCCCTCGGGCATCGGGTAGTCGAGGCCTAGCGAGTCGTACTTCTCCGTGCCCATCTTCAGATACACGAGCAGTTGCAGTTGGGAGACCCTGTTGTGGAGTCTGTCGCGGATGAACTCGGCGGTGGCTCTGATATTCTCCTCGCTGTCATTGACTTCTGGGACTATCGGGATCCTGAGCACCAGAGGGATGTCGGTCTCGTTAGCGACCATCTCGATATTGGAGAGGATTAGCTCGTTTCCGACCCCACACCATTCGCGGTGCTTGTTGGCGTCCATGTGCTTGATGTCGGTGATGATCATGTCTGAGTACTCGAGCAGCTTCCTTATGATCTCGGGGCTGGCCTGCATGCTGGTTTCGGTGCACGTGTGAATGCCCTCGGCCCTAGACGCCTTGAGCAGCTCGAGTGCGAACTCCCATTGCACGGCGACCTCTCCACCGCTGATCGTGAGCCCGCCGCCAGAGTTGGCGTAGAAGTTTTTGTCGGCGCGAACCTCCTCCATGACTTCCTCAACGGTCATGGAGATCCCCCACGACTTGAGGGCGTGCATAAAGCAGACCTCGGTGCACTTCATGCATCCGATGCAGATATCGCGGTCGATAGCCCCGATCTTTCCGGTCTCTGGGTTGAACAGCAGTGGAGCCCCGCCGAGGGCGCAAACCTCCAAGCACGATCCGCAGGGCGTCTGTCCCAAACACTTCGCAGGGTAGACCCCCACCTCTCTCTTGAGGTGGATTCCCTCCGGGTTCGAGCACCACTTGCAGCTAAGAGGGCATCCCTTTAAAAACACTTCGGTGCGAATGCCGGGGCCGTCGTGGATCGTGAACCTCTGGATGTTGAATACAATCCCGGTGTCCTTGGACATCTGCAATAACCTCTTCCCGTCTTTCAAGTTTTCGCCGGCGTCTTCCCCACGATTCCAGCTTACTCAGAAAGCGCCCCGGTCGGTCTCCCGGCCAGGGCGCTACTCATCGGGTTATCCCTGTTTTGACCAAACCAGCCAGGTTGGTGTCTAGAAGCTCAGCTCGGTGCGGCCGATGATGTCGTCCTGCAGCTCCTTGGAGAGCTCGACGAAGTAGGCGGAGTAGCCTGCAACTCGGACGAGCAGATCACGGTAGTCCTTCGGGTTCTCTTGAGCTTCCAGCAGGGTGTCGCGGCTGACGACGGTGAACTGGCTGTGCATTCCCTTGCGCTGGATGTAGGTCTCGAGCAGGTGGATGAGGTTGTTCAGTCCCGCATCACCCTCAAGTGCGCTCGGAGAGAACTTCCAGTTGAGCAGGGTGCCGTTTCCGGCCAGGCTGTGGTCGATCTTGGTGACCGACTGGCAGATGGCCGCCGGGCCCTTCACGTCATGTGGGCAGCACAGGGTATGGGTGGCACCCATGCAGTCGGAGATCGGCTCGTTGTTCACGCGGCCTTCGATGGTGGCATCCTGGGCGAGTCCGAGCGCGACGTTGACGGCAACCGAGTAGACGCCGGCTTGGAAGTGGCCGCCGTGCGCGGTGGGCTTGCCGTTGACGTGTCTGCAATAGGTCTCGATGCCGAACTTCGCGAGCTCGTCGGCGTAGTCGTCGTCGTTGCCGTAGTGGTGCACGTAGTCGCTGTTGACCAGCGCGTAGAGCTTCTCGTGTCCCACCCAGTTGTCGGCCGCGGCCTGGAGCAGCTCCTCGCCGGTGATCTTCTTCTCGTCGAAGACCAGTTGCTTAATCGTGGACAGCCCGTCACCGACCGATCCGACTCCAACGCCCTGTGGGCCACTGTAGTTGTAGAGTGCTCCGCCCATGGTGGCGTCCTTGCCGTTGGAGACGCAGCCCTCGATGAGGTTGGACAGGAAGGGCAGCGGCTTGATCTCCTGATGTACGAGGTCGAGCTTGTTTAGGAAGCTGATCATCAGGTCGACGTAGTATTCCATCTGTTTGTCATAGGATTCGAGCACCTGGTCGAAGCTGGTGAAGATGTCCAGACCGCCGGTGTCGGGGCCGACCTTGTGGCCGTCGTTGGTATAGCCGTGGTTGATGGCCAGCTCGAGGACTCTGTTGCAGTTGAAGTAAGCGGCGTCGTGCCATCCGTACTCCTTGCCGGTAGCGTCGGGCTCGACGCATCCGACGACTTGGTAGTTGCGCGCATCCTCGACGGAACGACCATTGGCGATCATCGTTGGGATGGTGACGTCGTCGTTGAAGATCTTGGGCTCACCGAGACCGAGGCGGATGAGGTTGGCTGTCTTGACCTTGAGCTCATGCGGGGTGTTGGCATGCAGGCGCACCGCGGTCCACGGGGTGGGGATGCGGGTGTGTGCGACTGCGTCGAGGAACATGAAGGTGAGATCGTTGGTTCCATCGGTACCGTCGGCCTTGATGCCTCCGACGGTGAGTGCCGGTCCTCCGATTCCACCGTTGGCGAAGATGTTGATGGACTCGTGGTCGCGCAGCTTGTTCATGTCCCAGATCTTGATGTTGAAGAGCTCGATGAGCTCCTGCATCTGGGCGCGGTCCATGTAGCCAGTCTCGATGTCGTGCTTGTAGTAGGGGTACATGAACTGGTCAAAGCGCCCGTAGGAGACGGAGTGTCCATTGGACTCCATCAGGACCATGGTGTGCGCGAAGTGCAAGGCCTGTAGGGCCTGCCAGAAGGTCTGTGGGGTGCCGGATGCGATCTGGCGGCAGTTGGCCTCGATCTCGGCGAGCTCCTTGGCACGCTGCTCATCGGCGTCGGCGATCATCTCGTGCGCCTTGTCCGCGTAGCGCAGGATCATGTCGGTAGCAGCTTCGTTGACGATGAGGTCGGCGCGCAGCGAGATGAGTTGCTTCTGGACCTCGGGGTCAAAAAACTTGCCGGACTCGAGTTCGTCGATCTTGTCCTGGATCTCCTTTTTGATCCCGCCGTAGCCCATGCTGAACAGGCGATGGGTGTCGATGCCGAGGTGGCCGGCTCCGCAGTACATGTAGCCGTTACACAGGAAGACGCCTTCACCGAGGTGCGAGGCCCTAATCTCCTCCTCGGAAAGCAGAGGGATGACCCTCTGGTCGACGCTGCGCCCGTGCCAGTAGTCCTGGATGGACTTGAGGTCGTTGTAGGTTTCCTCTGTGTGGGTGAAGTAGTCGTGAGTGCGTTTCTCACTGTAGCCGAGCAGGCCGTTCTCCATCTCGTCGATGATCCAGTCAAGACCGAACTCGGGGAACGCCGGGGCGCTTTTCTTGGTGCAGCCGAGGGTCCCAACGATCAGCTCGTTGTCGTAGATGATGATCGGGCACTCGCGGAACCACGCGGCCATTGCGTAGGCGGTGGCGGTGAGCCAGGGCTTGTCCTTGTGGGCCTGGAGCTCCCTAGTAACGATCATGGCCCTGTTGGAGACAGCCTCTCCGTTGGTTGTCTTTTCGGTGTCATCGAGAATGATGTTGACCCTCTCGAAGGGAGAGGGGTCGACAACGAATCCCGAAGCGCCGACACCCCAGCACTTGTCAAAGGGTTCGATGGCCTCGGCGATGTCGCTGACGCGCTTTTTGATGGTGGTGTCACTCATGGGGCGGCTCTCCTTTCTCACGGCCTTCGTGCTTCCTCGTGTTCGTTCTAAAAATCTGCAAAATACGGGCTAGAACTACCTGTTTGCAGTTAACTACATTGTCAGTTCTGCGATCGCCTTTGGACAAGTGTCCAATGGACAAAAACTAATCGTGTTCAATTGGGCGTCGGCACAAATCTTTCTGGGAATAACATCAGTTGCACCGAACAACCATTGGTTCAAAATGTCCTCAAATCCGGGGCCTTGCAACTTTTGGTCGCGCTCGGATTCAGGAAATCAGCGTCTGAAGTCCATATTTCGCCAAAACATGGTCGATTTTCGTCGAATCATGAGTATCAGGTCACGCCTCTTTGTGAATTTGAACGAACCTCTGTCTCATCGGGGGTGTGCTAGGCGAATTTCACCCCCATTTTTTTGACTGTAAAATGAGGCGGCACGGAAATCGGTCCAATGATGATGGTTGCAGTCTTGAATTCAGGGAGGAAAGAGGTTCGCCATGATTTCAGATCGTGTCAACGAGACGATGCGGCCAGAGGCTATCGAGCCCTTTGACAAGTGCTGGGGTGTCGGTGTCTCAGGACTCGACGAGAACGTCTCCCCGTTCCCGCGCATTAACAGGATGCTGAAGCGTTCCAAGAACGCCAAGAGCACCGTCGATCTCCAGCGCGCGGAGATCATCACCGGGTCGTATGCCAAGAGTAAGGGTATGCCGCAGATCAAGCGCGTCGCGCAGGCCTACCACGACATCATCAGCAACGTCGACATCGAGATCGGCCCCGATGAGATCATTTGCGGAGGGATCGCGGCCCCGGCTTTCTCTGCACCGTTCTACCCAGAGTTTTCGGCCAAGTTCATCGTCGACGAGATTCACGCCATCGAGCGCGGGGAGGCCGTCGATTTCGACCAGCGCAACAACGACAAGTACTACATCAGCCAGGAGGAGCGCGACAGGCTTTGCGAGCTCGTCCCACAGTGGGAGGGCGAGAGTGTCTACGACCAGATTCAGCTTGCCATGTCCACTGAGGCTGCTAAGGGGTCCGGCAAGGTATACTTCAACGACCTGTACGCCACCGCCGGCATTGGCCACATCTCCATCGACTACTACACGTTGATGGAGGGTGGCTGGAAGGGCATCAAGGAGCATGTTGAGCGCAAGCTCGCCGAGCTCAATCCCGGTGACGAGGACGAACTTGACAAGCGCACCTTCTGGGAGGCGCAGCTCATCTCCCTCGATGCTGCGATGACCTACTTCCGTCGTTACGCCGAGGCGTGCGCCGAGGCTGCTGCCAAGTGCGACGACCCGGTCCGCAGGGCCGAGATCAAGCAGATGGGGGAGAACTGCGCGTGGATCGTGGAGAACCCGCCGCGCACCTTCTGGGAGGGGATTCAGCTCTGGTGGGGTGCCACCTGTCTCATCATGATCGAGTCCAACGGCCACTCTGTGACCTACGGCCGCTTCGACAAGATCCTAGGCCCGCTGTACGAGGCCGACATAGAGGCCGGCCGTATCACCCGCGAGTTCGCTCAGGAACTTATCGAGTGCTCCTTCCTCAAGATGGACGAGCTGCGCAAGTGGCGTGACTATTTCAACACCGTCATCGCCTCTGGAATCGGTTGGGGCGGCACCGCCTTGAACGTCGGCGGCGTCGACGAGAACGGCAACGACATAGTCAACGACCTGTCCTACATGGTGCTCGATGCGCACGCACACACCCGCATCACCAACCCCTGGATGGGAGTCAAGCTCTCGGTCAAGAATCCCGAGGAGTTCTGGATCAAGACCTTCAACGTCTGCCGCATCGGAACCGGTGAGCCCAAGATCTACAACGACGATAAGTATTACGAGTCGATGCTGCCCTATGGCGTTCCGGTGGAGCAGGCTCGCGACTGGGTCGGAATCGGTTGCGTCGAGCCCGAGGTCCCCGGATACACCTACGGCTGGCATGACGCCGACTACTACAACTGCACCAAGGTCTTCCTACTTGCTATTAACAACGGTGAGGAGTTCGACAACCCCGGCGTGCAGTACGGCGCACCTACCGGCTTTCTCGCCGACATGAAGAGCTTCGAGGAGGTCCAGGAGGCCTTCGACATCCAGATGAAGTACTGGTGCGACCGCATGGTCTCCTGCATCAACACGATGGACAAGATCCATCAGAAGGTGCACCCGTTGCCCTACCTGTCGCTGGTCACCAACGACTGCATTGAGCGTGGCCTTGACATCAGTGCCGGCGGTGCGCGCTATAACTTCACCGGCCCGCAGTGTGTGGGCTTGGGCACCGTCGCCGACTCCATGGCCACCATCAAGCAGCTGGTCTTCGAGGAGAAAAGGATCACCGCCGAGGAGCTTGTGGACGCCCTCAAGAAGAACTGGGAGGGCTACGACGCTCTACAGGCTCTCGTCAACAGCGACTATGTACACCACTACGGCAACGATGACGACTACGCCGACGAGCTTGCCAAGTTTGTGATCGCCACCTACTGCAAGCACATTGAGCATCGCCCGAACGCCCGCGGAGGCGAGTTCCGTCCCGGTGTGTACTCGGTGTCGATTAACGTGCCCGCCGGTATGATGTGCGACGCGTCTCCCGATGGCCGCAGGGCCGGACAGCCGGTCTCCGACTGTCTTGGACCGGCGCATCCCGATGGGCAGTCGCACGATGTCAACGGCCCGCTTGCCATCGCCGGATCGCTTTCGAAGCTCGATCAGTCCCGTATTGCCAACGGCGTCATCCTCAATTGGAAGTTCACCCCGGATACCCTTAGCGGAGAGGTTGGACTTGATAACTTCATGAATCTGTTCAGGGGATACTTCGAGAAGGGCGGACTGCAGAGCCAGTTCAACGTCATCAGCAAGGAGACGCTCGAGAAGGCGCAGAAGAAGCCGGAGAACTATCGCGACCTCATGGTCCGCGTTGCCGGATACTCTGCGTACTTCACCGAGCTGTCGCCCGAGTTGCAGAGCGACCTGATTGGTCGCACGGAGCTCTCCTTCTAGGAAAGGCTCTGAAAACTGCGGAAACGTGACCGGTCCCTCGTGCCCGTCGTGTGCGGTCGCGGGGGACTTTCTAGCTGTCCTAGGATGTGCGTCTTCCGGCCATCAGGCAACACGGGGGTAACGGGTGTTGCACGTCTTGCGGGACGAGTCGCCTACGAGGTTTTTCGAGGAGAGGGAATGAGTGAGAAGAAGGGCATAGTGTTCAACATCCAGCACCTCACGGTGCACGACGGGCCGGGCATCCGCACCGAGGTGTTTCTCAAGGGCTGCCCGCTGCGCTGCCGCTGGTGCTCCAACCCGGAGGGTCTGGATCCACACTCCCAGCTCGGGATCTATCCCGACAAGTGTATCCAGCTGGACAAGTGCGGTTTCTGCGTAAAGGCCTGCCCGAAGGAGGGAAGGCCCCTGGAATTCACCGAGGACGGCATCATCGTGGGCTCGAACATGGAGTGCATCAGGTGCATGTCGTGTGCTAGGGCCTGCTTCACCCATGCCATCAAGGCCTGGGGCGAGTCGATGAGTGTGGAGGATGTCATGAAGGAGGTCCGCAAGGATCTTCACTACTACAAGCAAAATGGCGGCGGGATCACCCTTAACGGCGGGGAGGTCACCGTGCAATGGGAGTTTGCTATCGCTCTTCTCGAGGCATGCCGTGCCGAGGAGATAAACACCTGCGTCGAGACCACGATGTACTGTGACTACGGCATCATAGAGAGATTTATCCCGCTCACGGACCTTTTTCTGGTGGACCTGAAGTTCATGGACTCCGAGCGACACAAGAAATGGACGGGTGTCGGCAACGAGAGGATTCTCGAAAACCTCGTCAGGGCAGCAGACGACAAGGTGCCTCTGGTGCTCAGAATTCCGGTCATCCCCGACATCAACAACGATGAGGAGAACATCCGAGAGTCTGCCAGGTTCATCGCCGAGAAGATGCGCAATAGGGTTTACCAGGTGCAGTTGCTCCCATATAAGAAGATGGGCGTGGAGAAGTATCACTCTATGGGGATCGAGTACCCGATGGGGGAGGACTACGAGATGCTTCCGCGCAAGGAGTGGGAGGAGAATCTCATCCATCTTCGCGATATCATGCGGGAGTACGGCGTGAGGGCCGAGGCCAACAGCACGGTCATCATCGACCTCGACGCCGAGCTGTACTAGCCTTCGAACTGCAATCCCACGTTGCGTTCCGGCTTAGCAGGCTGTGAGGATGATCACGATGATCGGAGCCCAGGATCAGGTCTAATCCACCCCCTCTCTTTTGGGGCCGATCTGGCACGTCTGGAGGTTGACGATGGCTGACGGAATGGACATCGAGCGCGACGGAGCACCGGTTACTCAGGAGGAGCGCCGGCTCTACCTGATAGAGAGGCTTCTTGGGGAGCGCTCAGACTACGCGGGGATGAGCATCCCGGATGGCGAGGCGGATCGGGCGAAGTTGCTCCGAGCTTTGATGAACATGCGTCCCCCGATGCCCGCAGACGAGGGTTTCCTAGAGGTGCAGGACGCATATCTCAGGCAGGAGATCGTCTCCAAAGGGGTGGTGGACGCGGAATCTCTCCCGGAGCTTGAACCCTGCATCTCTCTTTGGCAGGGCGACATCACTACGCTTGCATGCGGAGCCATTGTCAACGCAGCCAACAGCGGGATGACAGGGTGCTATGTTCCATGCCACGGCTGCATAGACAACGCCATTCACACATTCGCAGGAGTGCAGCTTAGACTAGAGTGCGCCAAGATGATGGGGCCGGATCCGGCTCCGGAGCCCACGGGGCGTGCCAGGATCACCCATGCATGGAACCTCCCATGTGATCACGTGATTCATACGGTTGGCCCTATAGTGGGACCTAAGCTCCTGCGCGGCGACGAGGAGTTATTAGAGTCGTGCTACCGCTCTTGTCTTGCGCTTGCGCGGGAGTACCGGCTGCGCTCCATCGCGTTGTGCTGCATCTCTACGGGGGAGTTTCATTTTCCCAACGAGCGCGCGGCGCAGATCGCGGTGGACACCGTTCGCGACGACATCTCCAGCAATGGAGACTCCATGAAGGTGGTATTCAATGTCTTCAAGGATCTCGATCTCTCGATCTACCGAGAGCTTCTCGGATAGCATTGAGCGCCTCTGCGACGCTGTACTCTCTGCTGACTCGATTCTTGTCGGCGCTGGCGCCGGGCTCTCCGCCGCCACGGGGATGGACTACTCAGGGGAGCGCTTCGAGCGGGTGTTCTCGGATTTCGAGGCGGCTTACGGCTTTCACGACATGTACGCGGGAGGATTCTACCCCTATGAGACGTTGGAGGAGATGTGGGGGTTCTGGAGCCGCGATATCATGCTCAACCGCTACTCGGAGATTCCCGGCGACGTGTACCCCAACTTACTCTCGATCCTCGATGGCCGCGACTACTTTGTGCTTACCACTAACGTCGACCACTGCTTCCAGCGAAGCGGCTTCGACAAGTCACGGCTGTTCTACACGCAGGGCGATTACGGCCTGTTCCAGTGCAGCGTACCCTGTCATATGGAGACCTATGACAACGAAAAGATCGTTCGAGAGATGATCGAGCGTCAGGAGGGTCTGCGCATCCCGTCCGACCTCGTCCCGATGTGTCCGCGCTGCGGTGAGCCGATGTCGATGAACCTTCGCTCCGACTCCACATTCGTCGAGGATTCCGGTTGGCACGAGGCGGCGGAGAGGTACTCCGATTTTGTGCGTACGCGGACAAGCGGGAGGATCCTGCTGCTCGAGCTTGGCGTCGGATGGAACACTCCCGGGATCATAAAATTCCCATTCTGGAGGATTTTGCTGACCAACCCCAAGGCGACGCTTGCGACGGTTGCCCTGGGTGATGCGGTCTGTCCGAAAGAGGCTGCCAAGAGATGCATCACGATAGACCACGACATCTCCGAGGTCCTGTCGATTTTGGTGGGCAGGTTGGGCTAGCGCGGTCTCAGCGCTTCTTCGAGAGCAGTCCCTTTATAACGGCGCGCACGCCGATTAGCACCTGGTGGTTGGCTATGTCCACCAGCCCATCGACCACCTCCATAGAGATGCCAGCCATCGTCATGGATCTCAGCGGCATGTCGGACAGCGATGACTCCATGATGTTCGCCACGTCCCCGTCATTCGGATCGATCACCCTTCCGCCTATCCTCAGAATCAATTTGTGGATGAACCGCCCCGTGCGTGTCTCCCGCAGGCTTCCTATCGGGGAGTTTCTAGTGAATGGGTGCGCAGGTGGCGGAGATGGGAGGGGTCTTCCGTAAAGCGCCTCGAACGACTCGTCGGAGAACTCCTTTTCATGAACGTGGAAGTACGGCTCTAGCTCCGGGTGGTCATAGCATGAGCGCCTATTGGCCCTGAGCGCGGGCAGGCAGCCAGGCGCGTCCGTTTCGGGCTTCATATGTGCGGTCAGTCGTATATCGCGGCTCGAGGAACCAACTCTGATCTCGAAATTCTCACCGCCCATGGCCCATCTTTTGGTTTCGTCGTCCCAAAGGCAGAAGGCCCTGGTGTCCAGGGATATCCTGATCTCGGCGCTTTTATTTGGACCCAGCCTTACTTTCTTGAATCCGGCAAGCTGTTGATCGGCCATGAAGTCGAGAGGGTCGATGGGATGCACGTACACTTGCACCGTCTCGGAACCGGCAACGCTTCCCGTGTTGGTGAGGCGGATCGCGACCTCGATCGAACCGTTACGCGTCGAGACCTCGAGATCCGAGTACTCGAAGGATGTGTAGGAGAGGCCGTGTCCGAATGGGAAGGCGGGTTCGATGCCGGCGGAGTCAAACCACCTGTAGCCGACGTAGATACTCTCGCGGTAGAGAACCTCGGGGGATGCATCGGGAAATCCCGTGCCCAGTGCGGTGTCGGCAAGTTTCACGGGCCAGGTCTCCGTGAGCTTTCCCGAGGGGTTGGCCAGTCCCAAAAGAAGCCTGGCCGTCGCCGTCGCGCCCCGACATCCTGGGAGGTACATCGCGAGCACCGCAGATGGAGTGGGTGCGCAGGACTCACCCCAGGTTCCGTCGCCGTTGGAGCGTGTGATCCAGGGTAGTTCCAGCGCTGATCCTGCGAAGAGGACTACCACAGTCCTGGGGTTGGCGAGGCAGGCGCGTTCTATGAGGGCGATGTGGCCACCGGGCATCTCGAGACTGTCTCTGTCAAAGCCCTCCGACTCCACCGCGTCCGGCAATCCCACCAGCACCACCGCGACATCGTGGTTTCTGGCAATCCTTTCGGCCTCCTCTAGCATCTCTGCGCTCGTCTCGCCGCTGTTGCGGTCGTACCCCGGGGCGTAGCCTGTCTTGCAATCGAGTTTGCGCATCGCGTCGAGCAGGTTGTCCAGCTCAATGGGGTTGATCTTCGACGATCCTGCCCCCTGGTAGCGCGGGGAGATGGCGAAGGCTCCCAGCAGAGCCACACTCGAGCCCGCCTCGAGCGGAAGCGTCCCGTCGTTTGCCAGAAGGACTCCGGAGGCCTCCGCCATACGACGCGCGATATCGAGGTGCGAATCGATGTCGCAGCTAAATGCAACGTTTTGAGCGCGCTGCGCCATCGCAACCAGCCCGGCGACCTGAGATGCAGCCCTATCCAGGGCATCCTTGTCCAGGAAGCCCGAGAGCACCGCCTGCTCGACCTCGCGGGAGTGGTCGGGCCTAGGCCCTGGCATTGCCAGGTCTAGTCCTGCGCGTACGGATTCCACGCTGTCGGAGAGCGCGCCCCAGTCGGTGATACACGCCCCCTCGAACCCCCACTCGCCGCGCAGCTTTTCGCTCAAAAGCCAGCTGCTCTCGGAGCAGTAGTTCCCGTTCAGGCGGTTGTAGGCGGTCATGATCGCTGCGGGCCGTGCGCGTTTGACAATCGTCTCGAACGCCGGTAGGTAGATCTCGTTGAGGGCGCGGTCGTCGACCACCGAGTCCCCTGTCATCCGGAGCATCTCCTGACTGTTCGCCGCGAAGTGCTTTGGACATGCGCCGACCCCCGTCGATTGGATGCCCTCGACCATCGCTGCACCCATTGCGCCGGATAGCAGCGGATCTTCGCTAAAGTACTCGAACGCTCTTCCGCAAAGCGGACTTCTCTTGATGTTGACACCGGGGCCTAAAAGGACCGCCACGTCCTGGAAACGGCACTCCTCGCCGATGGCGCGTCCGACCTCGTACATTAGCTCCGGGTCGAACGAACAGGCGGAGAGACACTCGGCAGGAAAGCATGTGGCGGGCAGGCTGTTGTTGAGGCCCATATGGTCGGACTTGCCGGTCTGTCTGCGAAGCCCATGGGGTCCGTCGGCCAACGAGATCGATCGGATGCGATGATCGCCACTGCCCGTCTCGGCAGTGCTCCAGAAGTCTCTGCCCGCCAGAAGCTTTGCCCGCTCCCTGGTCGAGAGGCCCCCCAGCATGTCGTCGTCGATCATGATTCTCCTTGTGCGGCCAGAAGCGCGGAGCCTATCATCCCGGCGTCGTTACCAAGTGATGCTGGCAGGATAGGTGTGCTATTACACGGGGGGATGGAAAAGATGCGATAGGCATGCCTGAGATCGTCCAGGAAAAGATCGGCAGAGTTCGCGACTCCGCCTCCCAGAAAGATCACCTCCGGGTCCATCGTGCAGGTGAGCATAGAGAGGGCAAGACCAAGGCTTTCGCACATCGCCGAGACCGCCTCGGATGCGGCCCGATCTCCATGTGAGTGTGCTTCCATGATCGATCTGGGGTCTTCGTAGGGTTTGGCGTCTGCGTCGAGCCCGAGTGCTGCGGCTTTTTTGCGGGCGTTTGCTACCAGCGCTCCGGCTGAGGCGTATCTCTCGAGGCAGCCACTCCCGCCGCAGTTACACGGCTCGCCGCCCTCACGGAAAAGCTTCATGTGTCCGATCTCTCCCGAGGCCCCGTGGGCTCCTGTCAGCAGGTGTCCATCGAGCACGATGCCGCATCCGATCCCCGTTCCTAGGGTTACCAGCGCAAAACTCCGCATCTCACGCGCACCACCACGACGGTACTCGCCCCATGCGGCGGCGTTGGCATCGTTTGTTACGGTTAAGCGTGCATGTGGAAAGCTCGACTCGAATGCGGCGAGGATAGGGGAGAGGCTGATTCTTGCGTTGGGAATCATGGCCGTCGACCCGTCTGGCGCCACCACGCCCGGCACGGCTATCCCGATTCCACGGACGCTATCGCCGCCACCGGGGCCCGCGGCCTCATTGGCCACATTTGCTGCGAGCTTAGTGAGGGTTTTCCACCCGTCTGGTTCGGATAGATCGGGTGTTCCCATCGACATAGCGGCAAGAAGTTCCCCGTCGTCTCCGACGGCTCCGACCTTCACCGAGGTTCCGCCTATGTCGATTCCAAGAAGCATCTAGGGCACCCGCCGTTTCATTGCTTTCGAAAAGATTCTCGTTGCACGTTTTTGGGGCGTCAAGGTACTTGGCGGTATGTTTGCCGTCAGATCACGATTCCCTCTAGGAGCTCGTAAACCTTCTCTGCAAGCTTGTTCGGGGCAATGCCGAAGACGATCGATGCAAGTGACATCTCGATCTCGTGGACGTCGGATTCATTCTCGTCGAGCTGATCTAGGGTAACCGACATCATTACGACGGTCTGGAGGCGAAGTGAGCACTTTATGTGTCCAATGATCCCATCGTTGTCGTCGACCCAGACGCTGAGTTCCTTCATTGCGCTGCTCATGCGGCGCCTAGCTTCGTCGTGGCCGAGCGCGATGGTGCCTGTGGCCGAGACCACTGAGGCCTCTTCATGAGTGGTGTGGTTCACGAAGCCGGTCTTGCCGAGAGCGCGGCGATTCTCGTGTGAGCGCTCGTGTCCGTTGTGGTGACATCCGTTGCCGTGATGGTTATGGGTGTGGTGACGCCCATGATGCCCATTGCTGTGGTGGTCATGGGCGTGTCCGCAGTGCTCGGGCTTTGTGCCGTGGCGCTTCACGCACTCCTCGCTGCCGTGTTCGTGGTCGTGGCAATGCTCTTTGTTGGTGCTCTTCTCATCTGTCATGCTAGCTAACATCCTCTCCCAGGACCCGGCTCCAGATGGTCGGGTCGATCTTAGATGTGGCACTTATCTTGAAGTACTCCGGATCCGGATTATCCTCTTTTAGCTCCTCGATGATCTGGTCGGGCTTGTCCTCTTCAACCAGATCAATCTTGTTTACCAGGATCGTGTTGGCGTCGAGAAGCTGCGTGTGAACCAGCTGCGAGAGAGCACGTTTGATCCTGTCCCAGCGATTGGCGTCCACGACCACGCAGATACGCACATCTGAACCCTCTATGTACTCCACCAGGGAGTCGCGGATCTGCTTGGGGCATGCGACGCCCGTGGCCTCCACGACAACAAGCTCCGGGTCGTAGTCCGTCTGGATCATGCGAAGCGTCGGGATCAGCTCGCCGGCCATCGTGCAGCAGATGCAGCCGCTGAACATGCTCTGCACCTGAAGCCCCGAGGAGGAGAGCATCACGTCGTCGACCCCTACCTCCCCGATCTCGTTTTCTATGATGACCACCTTGGGAAGATCGCCGGGCTCATCTCCGATCACGTGCTTGGCGAGGTTGACCAGGACGCTTGTCTTGCCCGATCCGAGGAATCCTCCGAGTATCAGTATCTTCATTGACATCCACTCCCGAATCTCTGCGGAAAGCATGCAGAGTCATTTTAAACGCCCACCTGAACATTGTGCTGCCCACAGTCTGTTTTAACGAGTGGGAAACACATGCGCACCTCCCCGTTGATAGAATCCTAGATTGGAAATGCGGGTCAAGCGGGCGACTATGCGGAAGGCGGTTTTTGGCGACATGGCAAAGTTCATCTTTGTAACCGGTGGTGTCGTGTCATCTCTAGGGAAGGGGATCACGGCCGCATCTCTTGGACAGCTCCTCAAGGCGAGGGGATACAAGGTCACGATGCTCAAGATGGATCCCTACCTAAACGTTGATCCGGGTACGATGAGCCCATTTCAGCACGGGGAGGTTTTCGTCACCGAAGACGGGCACGAAGGGGATCTCGATCTCGGCCACTACGAGAGGTTCATCGACGAGAACCTCACGCGCGCATCCAACCTCACGCAGGGGTCGATCTACCAGTCTCTCATCTCCAAGGAGCGCCGCGGCGACTTCTTAGGCGGCACTGTGCAGGTGATCCCCCATGTCACCAATGCGATCAAGAATCGCATCGACCGCATCGCCGAGCAGTCGGGCGCCGACATCGTCATCGTCGAGATCGGCGGTACGATCGGAGATATCGAGGGTCAGCCCTTTATAGAAGCGGCCCGCCAGTTCAAGACCGCGAAGACACCCGGTGATGTCATCTTCGTGCACGTCACGCTGGTACCCTACATCAACGCGGCCCACGAGGTTAAGACCAAACCCACGCAGCACTCCGTCAAGGAGCTGCGCTCGCTGGGGGTACAGCCCGAGTTTATCGTGTGCAGATCAGACCATGAGATCACCGATCAGGTGCGCGCTAAGATCGCGATGTTCTGCGACGTGCGCCCCGACAACGTGATCGCCTGCCCTGACTCCCCAACTATCTACGAGGTGCCGCTGAGCATCCACGAGCAGGACTTCGACACCAAGGTGCTCGCCGCGCTCGACCTCCCGATATCCCGCATCGATCTCAAGCCGTGGGAGAGCTTTGTGCAGAGGGCGCGCAACTGTAAGGACGAGGTCGACATCGCGATAGTGGGCAAGTACGTCTCACTGCCTGACGCCTATCTCTCGGTCAATGAGGCCCTCTACCATGCGGGCGTCCACAACGACAGGCACGTCAACGTGCATCTTGTCGACGGTGAGACGCTAATATCCGATGGGGTCGAGAAGGTGCTCGGCACTATGGATGGAATCATCGTGCCCGGTGGCTTTGGCTCGCGCGCCTTCGAGGGCAAGATAGCCGCTATCCGCTATGCTCGCGAGAACGGTGTTCCCTTCTTGGGCATATGCCTCGGCCTACAGGCCGCGGTGGTGGAGTTCGCCAGGAACGTCGCCGGCATCAACAACGCCTCCTCTGCTGAGTTTGCCGACGACCTCGAGAACCCGGTGGTCGACCTTATGCCCGAGCAAGAGGACATCGCCGACCTCGGCGGCACGATGAGACTCGGTGCCTACCCTTGCAAACTCCTCGAGGGGAGCAGGGCACAGCAGTGCTACGGTGCGCAGCTCATATACGAGAGGCACCGCCATCGCTACGAGGTCA
>CAYRYP010000002.1:1830-54227 GCA_964428485.1 uncultured Coriobacteriaceae bacterium | reverse complement strand
GACCTTGTACTGCTTGCCGCCGGTACGAATCACAGCATACATAGTAGTTACCCCTCGATTTGTTAACTAGACACGGTCGAATATCGTATCAGCGCCGTCTAGGCCCGTCAAAGGAAAACACCCGGGTATCCGGCGAGCGTCGCCTTGAAAGCAGCCGGCGCGTGCGAGTGCTGGCGAGTCCAAACGCTAGACCGCCCTGATCCTCGCATACTTGCGCTTGCCCACCTGAATGACCGCTCCAGCCACCCTGTTCGGCTCAACGTTGTAGGTCTTGGCACCGAGCGCCTCGCCGTCGATCCTGACCCCGCCGCTGTCGATCATCCTGCGTCCCTCGGACGCGCTCTGCACCAGGCCAACCTTGACCATAAGCGGGGGTAGGTAGACCAGACCCTCGTCGTTGACCTCGAGCGCCACCTCGAACTCCTCGATGTTCTCGGGCATCTCGTGCGACTTGAAGATCCTATCGAAGGCCTCTTCTGCGGCCACCGCGGCCTCATCTCCGTGGTAGGCAGCCACGATATTGGCGGCTAGTGCCCTCTTGGCCTTGTTGGGGTGGAGGCTCCCGTCGGCAAGACCTCGCTCGACCTCTTCAATGTGATCGACGGAGAAGGTGGAGGCGAGCCTGTAGTACTTGATCATCAGCTCATCGGGAATCGACATGACCTTGCCAAACATATCACCCGGCTCGTCGGTGAGCCCGATATAGTTGCCGTAGGTCTTGGACATCTTCTGGACGCCGTCGGTGCCCTCGAGCAAAGGCAGCATCAGACAGGCCTGCGGCTCCATCCCCATCTTCTCCATGAGCTCACGGCCAGCCATCAGGTTGAAGAGCTGGTCGCTACCGCCCATTTCGAGGTCGGCCTCTATCATCACTGAGTCGTAGGCCTGCATCACCGGGTAGAGAAACTCGTGCAGCGAGATGGGCTGCTGGGCCGCATAGCGTTTGGAGAAGTCATCGCGTTCGAGAATGCGTGCAACTGTAAAGTTGCTGGCAAGTTTGAGAAGACCCGCGAGGTCGAGCGCACCAATCCACTCGGAGTTCCAGCGTAGCTCAGTTTTATCGGGGTCGAGAATCTTGAAGGCCTGGTCGACATAAGTTTGTGCGTTGGCGTGGATCTCTTCTTGCGTAAGCGGAGGACGAGTGCTGTTTCTGCCCGAAGGGTCGCCGATCAAGGCTGTAGCATCCCCAATGATGAGCACAACCTGGTGTCCTAGATCTTGGAACTGACGCATCTTACGGAGCGGAACCGCATGTCCGATGTGCAGGTCGGGCGCCGTTGGATCAACCCCCAGCTTGATGCGCAGGGGAACCTTCTTGTCGAGCTTTTCACGCAGAGTTTTTAGCGGAACAATATCTGCAACCCCGCTTTGTATAATTCGTAGCTGCTCATCGGTTGAAAGCAACGAACTCACTCCTCCCTCCAACGCTCCTGCGCTGGGGCAATGCGATATGTAATGCGGGAAATGCCCGCGAAAGCCAAGTCTAGCATCATTTGTTCTGCGTGGCGCGGGGATCGCCATGCTGTGCGACCCGCGTTATCGAAAGGCGGCGGATAGAACCCGCGGCCATCCTTTCCATCTCGCCGACGAAGAGGTCGGCCCGAAGCGAACCCCTGCCCTCCGTGAAGGTGCGCATACTCATGGTCGCATAGGAGGGGTCACCCTCTGAGGCAGAGACCTCCGGGGTGCCAAGCAGCAGCCCCTCGAATCTAACTACCTTCTCCTTCTTCTTGCGAATCACTGTGATACTGCCAACATCCAGCAGAGCCGAGAGGGCCTGGCGAACGTTCTCGACGCCCCCCTCGAAGCAGACCTCGTAGTCGGAGCAGGGGAACTCCGACTCCAGCGAACTCCCCCTGGGATCAACGTACGACACCCCTGTGATCCGAAGGCCCTCGGGAAGAGCACCCTCGAACGAGCTGAGCACCTCTTCTGACTCCACGTACTCGGTGAGCCAGATGTCGGCGTACTCGCAGGTGCTCCCCACGCCCACTGGAAGCGCCCAACCAAACGCATGCTTCATGTGCGGCGAGAACCCCTGCGTCACCGCGAAGGGCAGTCCCGCGCGGCGTATGCACCTCTCTAGGCATCTCGTCATCTCGAGGTGGGAGAGATATCTGAGTCTGCCGAGCTTCGTGTAGGAGATCCTGAGCCTGAAGCTACCCTCTGCCACGTTTGCCCCCGATCACGTTTCTCACACCGAGGTTTGCACACACACCACAGCCCGTGCATGGACCGAAGGTGCAGTCGGAGGTGGTCACTCCCTCACGCGCCCTTCGAAGCTCATCTATCAGATACGACTCGTCGATGCCCGCAGAGATGTGGGACCAGGGCAGCGGACCTCCAACCTCGAAGGCCCTGCTCGCAACCTCCTGCAGGTCGATTCCCGCCGATTCTGCGGCATCGATCCACTTTGACAGGTCGAACTTCTCGCTCCACGCGTCGAACGTACACCCTCGCTCCCAGGCGCCGATCACCACGTCGAGGAGCTCCCGTCCGCCGCGTGAGAACGCGCCCTCGACCATCGAGGCCTCCGGGTCGTGCCAGTTGAAATCGATGCCCTTGTGCAGGCGTCCGTTCTGGATGATCCCGACCTTGCGCCTGGCCTCCTCGAGGGTGCACATGCCGCACCACTGGAAGGGCGTCTGCGCCTTGGGCTCGAATATCGAGCACGAGATGGTGAGACGGACGTTGCCCCGCTCGTTGTCGGGGACCTGATCCTTCGCGAAAGCGTAGGTGCGGTTGGCGAGGTCCACTATGCCGGCGACGTCCTCGTCGGTCTCAAACGGCAGACCGATCATGAAGTAGAGCTTGAGCCTCCTCCATCCAGCGCCGAACGCCGCCGCCACCGCGCCGAGAAGATCGTCCTCGGTGACGTTCTTGTTAATGATGTCGCGCATGCGTTGCGTGCCCGCCTCAGGGGCGAATGTTAGGCCGCCCTTCTTGCCCCCGCCGAGCGCCAGCAGGGCCATGTCCACCCCGAAGCTGTCGAGACGTTGCGACGGCAGGGACAGCGAGATGCCCATCCCGTCCACGGCGGCATCGAGCCTGCGAAGTATATCCTCGATCTGGGAATGGTCGGTGGATGACAACGAGGTGAGTGACACCTCGTCGTGACCTGTGGCCGCAAGGCCCTCGAGAACCCCAGCGACGACGGAGTCGGCGGGTCGCTCCCTGACCGGGCGGTAGGTCATGCCGGCCTGGCAGAAACGGCACCCGCGCGAGCACCCCCGAAGTATCTCCTCGGCAAGGCGGTCGTGGACGAGATCGGCGTAGGGGACGACGGGCATCGCATGCGGGGATCCCGCGTCGAAGTCGGCCAAGACGCGCTTGCTTATGACCTTGGGAACCCAGGTCTCCAGCGGGACGACGCGCTCCGGACACTCGGGATCGGGCCCGTAGAGCGAGGGCACGTAGATGCCCGGGATCCTCGCGATCGCGCGCAGAATCTCTCCGCGGCTAGCCCCCTCATCGATCAGTCGCATGTGCTCGAGCACGAACTCGACGTTGACCTCCTCGCCCTCGCCCACCATTACGGCGTCGAACAGGCCCGCCACCGGCTCACAGTTGTATGCAGCAGGACCGCCAGCGACCACAAGAGGACAACCATCGGCGCGCTCGGAGGCCAGAATAGGAATCCCCGCCAAATCCAGTGCTTCGACGATGTTCGTGTAGCAGAGCTCGTGCTGCAGCGTGAACCCCACCACATTGGAGGCAGCAAGCGGCTCGAAGGACTCCAGCGACCACAGGGGGATGGAGTTCTCCCGCATCTTGGCGGCCATGTCGCCCCACGGCACGTAGGCGCGCTCGGCGCAGGCCCCATCGATCTGGTTGATTATGCGGTAGAGGATCGACAACCCCTGGTTGGGAAGACCCACCTCGTAGACGTCGGGATAGACGAGCGTGAAACGGTAACGCGCGTCCGGGCGGTGTATCGCCCCGAACTCGCCGTCAGTGTACCTAGAGGGGTGTTCGCAGGACAGAAGTAGGGGCTCGACCCTGCTCCACAGGCTACCGCTCACGACTCTCGATCCAAGAGCACGCCGGACAGGAGAGGATGTCCCTCCCCGTCTCGCAGTAGGCCATGATCGCCTGCCCCATCCCAAGGGTTATCAGGTATCCCGCAAGGATCTTCACGAACCACGAGAGCATCGGAACCGATTTGCACACCTTGCGCACCACGGTCCTCGACATGAAGGCGAACACCACGATGGCGGCCGCCTCGAATATCGTCTGCTTGTCGAGCCCATATCCGTACTGGCGCTCGAGCTGGATGAGCATCTTGACCTGATTGGTGGTCATGACCGGGAGATCCGCCCCCGGCATGAAGAAGACCGCCGCGGTGACCGCGTTCTGGTAGGCAGCGGAGCGGATGATGCTCCTGATCTTGGCCTCCCGCGCAAACGGGAACGACTTCGAAAAGGCGGTCCTGATGGCAGGTGCGTTGCGCATGACCCACTCCGCCAGCTCGTCGAGCATGTCGGCGTAGGGCGAATGCGAGGCGGCGGGCTGCACGGCAAACGGACTCGTAACCTTGGACATCGGGCGTCCAGCGAAGATGTTGGGTACGTTTCGAACGATCTCGCCCACGGTGCCCAGTGCCATGGCACCGACCCTGCCGACATTGGAGAGCGTGCTCGCGATGTTTCCGGAGAGGCCCATCGAGATGGACTCGCGGGCTATGACATCGGCTAGCTCCAGCGGAAACTGCGTGCACTCCGCGTTGTCCACCACCGCAACAAGGTTCTGCGCGAGCACCACCGTGGGGATTCCCTTGGAGTTGGAGATCGCGGCGGTAGCCCCCACCCACGGCGAGGCATTCGCAACGATGATAGTAAGATCGGCGCGCGGATCGACCTCGGTGGGATCGTCGAAGAAGGGCTCCACATGCATGCGCACGTGATCGTCCGTGGGCATGAGCGCATTCTTGATGCATGCGATCATCTGTGCGTCGACGCTCTCGTCGACGAAGATCGCGAGGTTGATGTCCTCGCGCACATTCGCCGGCTCGTCCTCTGCGGTATTGAGAATGCCATCGATTATAGAGTCGACGGAGAATCCAGTCATGACGCACACTCCTTGTCTTCCGAAGGCCACGCCAACCCTGCGCGACTACTGGTTGCTCAACTTTGTTTAAAAGCGATTATATCCTCAACGCCCTTCAGGTAAGGGCGCATATCACGCTCCATCAGTGGCCTTGGGACGGCTCCTCTCCCCAGACCATACCGAGCATATGAGGCCCGCGCATCCGAGGTTGAGTATCATCGCAGAGGATCCGAAGCTCATGAACGGCAACGGGATTCCCGTGATGGGCATGAGGCCGCAGCACATCCCAATGTTCTCGAGTATCTGGAAGAGCCACATCCCGCAGACCCCCATGATTATCAGCCTACCAAAGAGGGTTCCCACGCTCCTGGTCATCCGGATGCAGATGAACAGCAGTGCCCCGAAGAGCGCGAGCAGAAGAAGCACACCGAAAAATCCCAGCTGCTCCGCGACGGTGCAGAAGATGAAGTCGGTGGGTGCCTCGGGCAGAAAGCCCAGCGACGACTGGGTAGCGTTGCCCAGACCCTTGCCGAATAACCCGCCGCTGCCGATGGCGATCAACGCCTGGTCGAGGTTGTAGCCGGAACCGGTTGGGTCGATGTCGTGGTCGAGGAACACCAGGAGGCGGTTGATCTGGTAGTCCTTGATGAACACATCGTCACCGGCAATGCTGTCGAAGATCGGGTCGAGTATGAGCAGTATAGCCACCAGCGCCACCAGCACAGCGAGCGTCAGCAGAATGAAGCGCCTGTTCGCCCCTCCCACGAAGAGTATGACGGCGCCAATGACCAACAGCACCAGACCACTTCCAAGGTCGGGCTGGGTCATGATGCACAGGAAGGGCACCATCAGCAGACCCAGACACTTGATGTACTCGCGCGGGTTGTCGATGCGCCCCTGGTAGCGCGAGACCATCGATGCCATCAGAAGGATCGTAACGAGCTTGGCCAGCTCGCCGGGCTGAAACCTTATACCCAGGTTCACCCACGACTGCGCACCTCCGCTGGAGTAACCGATGATGGGCAGATGCGGGGAGAGCAGCAGAACCACGTCGATTACCAGCAGGGGCACGAGCATCGGAGCGAAGATCTGATAGTCGATCTTCCACATTATGAGCATGAACACGACGCCGAGCCCGACACCGAGGATCTGCCTGCTCACGGAGTACTCCGAGCTATCGAGCGTCACCGCCCACATGTTAACCAGGCCGTAGACCACCAGACACGCAAGTACCGCGATGAAGGGCTTGTTGACACGGCCGAAGAACTTGTTCTTGCGCGAAGCACGCTCGCGCTTTGGGTTTTCCATATGAGGTGAAACGGGCATCAGCGCTCACCTGTCTCTGCCACGGACACGGTTTCATCTTCGTCTACGCCGAACACCTGGGCGAGCACACGCCTGACCGGCGGGCCGGCCGACGAAGTTCCGCCGCCGCCCTGCTCCAACACACACGCGCAGCAGTATTGCGGGTCATCGATGGGGCCATATGCGACGAACCACGCGTAGTCATCCCTCTCGGAGCTTCCTGTCTCGCCCGTTCCGGACTTGGCGGCCACGGCGACCGGGAAGCCGGAGAACAGGCTTGCAGCTCCTCCACTGGTGACGACGAGACGCAGCGCGTCGCGCATGATCGCAAGGTTCTCCTCCGAGGCTTCCGGACTAAAGTCGCTCTGGGTCACGCTCTCAGAGATGACCGTCATACCCTCCGTATTCAATACCTCGTAGAGCACGTGGGGTTTGTACAGCTGCCCTGTGGCCACGCCGGCGTAACCAATAGCGATCTGGAGCGGCGTGACGAGCACGTCGCCCTGACCGATCGACATGTTGGTGAGGTCTCCGGGAAGCCATTGGGCCTCCTCGGGAGTCTGCCAGTAGTACTCAGCCTTCCACTCGCTGTTCGGAACTCGCCCGGACATCTCCCCACTGATGTCGATGCCGGTAGTGGAGCCGAAACCCCAACTCTTGAGATAGTTGGGGAGCGCATCCTCATCCTCGTCGCGGATCCCCCAAAAAGCGGTCGCCATCTCGTAGAAGTAGACGTCGCACGAGTTGGAGATCGCACCGTATATGTCGAGCGACCCATGGCCGGTGGAGCTCCAGCAGTTCTGCGAGTAGGCCTCTCCAAAACCGGTCCAGGTTCCAGAACATGCAGTCGTCGTAGTAGAGTTGATCAGCCCGTAGCTGAGCCCCGCCAAGCCCGTGAACGCCTTGTAGGTGGATGCAGCAGGGTACTGGCCGGCGATGGCACGATTGGTCATCGGGTAGTTGGAATCCTCGTTGGTAAGCGAATCCCACGCCTCGCTCGAGATCCCGTTGACGAATTCGTTGGGGTCGAAGGAGGGTGCGGAGGCCATCGCTATTATGCCGCCGGTCTTCACATCGACGACGACGATGGCACCGCAGTAGGCGTTCTCGTACCCGGAGCTGCGCGCGGACTCAAGGCCATCTGTAAGCGCTTCCTCAGCCACTTGCTGCACGTCTAGGTCGATGGTGAGCTTCACGTCGTTGCCCGGATCGGGGTCGATCTCCTCGATCACGCCGAGCGTGTTACCGCTGGAGTCGACTCGATAGACCTTGGCGCCCTTGGTTCCCTGCAGCACACTCTCGAATGCCGACTCGGCCCCGGTCTTGCCAACCGTATCACCGGACTGGTACGTGATCCCCTCCGTCTCGGCGTTGAGCTGCTCCTCGGAGATCGTACCAACGTAGCCGAGCAGGTGCGCAGCCATCGATCCATAGGGATAGACCCTCACCGACCTCGTCTCCACGGATACACCCTCGAAAAGCGCCTTATTCTCCTCAATGTAGGAGATCGCGCGCATCGAGACATCCGAGGCTATGACGTTCTCGGAGGTGCCGGTTGTCTCGTCCATGAGCCTGGCGCGGATAGCCTGCTCGGGAATCCCTAGCACGAGCGAAAGCCTGTGAACGAGGGGACGGTCGTCGGCTAGGCTCGACTCGCCCACGACGGTGCGCGAGGTGCGGTTGGTGGCGAGCTCTCGACCATTGCGGTCGAGAATGCGTCCACGGCGCGCGGGGATGGACGACTCGGAGGTCATGTTGGACTGCGCGCGACTGGAATACTGCGCACCACTCAACACCTGCAACGCCCAGACCCTCACGGCGATGACGCCTAGAACGGCAGCGACCACGGCGCTGAATATGTTGATGCGGCTCTTGGAGGTGGTCCTGTGCGAGTCGCCGGCGCGGGTGCCCTGCTTGTGGGTCACGGTTATGCCGCCCTTGGAAGAGTCGCCCTTGAGCTTGAAGCTTCTCTTGACACGAAGCGGTCCATGCAACGCTATCGTGCGGCGCGCAATCAGGATGCCCACGACCACGAGGATCGCGACCACCAGAAAGATCACTATCGCAAAAACAAATGCCGGCATCGGCTCGAACGGTTTGCCTTTCCCTCATGGCGCGCCCGCGCAAAAGGTGTCGCGGGCCCCCGGATGAGATCACAGGGATATGCGGGACTCCATCGACTTATTCCTCCTGCCGAGAGTCTTGCGCATAATCGGAAACGCTATAGCCGCCGACACCAGCGTGTAGACGGTCCACGGCAGAACCTTGAAGACTATCGACGCGAGGAACGAGGTCTCGTAGCCGGTGATGGCGCAGACCACGTCGTAGGCAAGAAACGAAACCACCGAAACGACGGCCATCACGATGATCCACGAGACGAAGCTCTGAGTAGAGACGGACTTGATCAGCATCGGGAGGGCGAACCCCACCACAGACATGACGAGAGTCATGGAACCCACAGGCCCTCCTCCTAAAAGGTCGAACAGAAGGCCCATCACAAAGCCCGCGACGACGCATCCGAACTGCGTGGTGATGATCGCAACCAGAGCCAGCACGACCAGCATGAAGTTCGGGGAGATCCCATTGATCGCGATATTGGGGGCTAGGATCACCTGCAAAAGAAAGCCGATAAGGCAGATCACAAAGACCCTGACCAGGTTGTCCTTGTCAGAACCGCCGGTGGAATGGGTTCCCGGAAGGTCCATCTGAAGGCGCGACATCATCCATCACCTCCCTCGTCCGTGTCGGTTGAGGTGGTATCGTCGTCCCCATCTCCGGACGAACCGCTGGAGGAGTCGGAGCTGGAGCTATCTGAGCTGCTATCCTGATCCTCAGCCACGGATGCGGAGAAGGTCACCTCAGTCTCGTCGCCTATGAGTATGATGACCTCCTCGTTGATATCGAACGAGGCCAGCGGTGTCACGACGATGGTCCTATAGGTGTCGTTCTCGTCTCCCGTGATACGTGAAACGATCCCCACGGTGATCCCACTCGGATAGACTCCCCCAAGCCCAGAGGTGACGACCGCTTCCCCGAGCTCCACCTCTGTGTCCGTCGATATGTAATCGAGATAGAGAAGGCCGTCTGGCGAGCCTGTCAGCACTCCCTCGGTGCGACTGTTCTGTAGCAACACAGAGACCGCGCTCTGCTCGTCGGTTATGAGTCTCACTACCGAGGTGTTGGCGGCAACCGACTCCGTCTGGCCGATGAGTCCCGAGGAACTCATCACCGGCATGCCTATGGTGATCCCGTCAACCGATCCCTTATCAATCGTTATGGTCCTGTTCCACGAATCCGTACTCCGCGATATCACCCTGGCGCCCGTGGTCTCGATGTTGTACGAAGTAGCCATGTCGAGAAGAGCGGTGAGCCTCTCATTCTCGAGGCGATACTCCTCGTACTCGGCGAGCTGCGCCCGAAGCTCCGCATTCTCCTGCTCGAGCGTTGTGAGCTCCTCTGTGGAGGCGGAGACGTTGATGAATCCGTTGACTATCGCCTGGAACGGCGTGGCAACAATGGCACCTACGCGCTGAAACGGCGAGACAATCGTGGCAACAACGTTCTTGGCAGAGTGGAGCGGACCGTTTGTTCCCTCCACCGACCATGCGGTCATAAGAGCGAGCGACAGCACGGCGGCGGCTATCAGTGCCGTAACCGGGCCGACATTCCTGCGTTTTCCGGTTGAGAGCGGAGCCATCTCCAGAGGCTCCTATTTCTGCGTGTACGACCTGCGCAGTGCATCCGGGTTCTCGAGTGCGCGCGCGCATCCCATGACAACGTTGGAGAAGGCGGTGTCCGACACGTAAACGGGCACCTCTAGCTCCTGGGAGAGCAGGACATCGAGCATCTTGAGCAGTGCGCCGCCTCCGGTGAGGAGAACGCCGTTGCGGATGACATCTGCCGCAAGGTCCGGGTCGGTCTCGTTGAAGGCCTCCTTAACAGACAGCACGATCTCCTGGAGAGGTGCTCTAATGCCTTCGCGAACGTCCTCGGACTGGATTATCTCGGTGCGGGGCAGATTCGTAGTCATGTCCCTTCCGGAGATCTCCATGTCGAGCTCGCCGGTGGAGATCGGCAGCGCGGAGCCGATGGCAATCTTGATGTCCTCAGCAGTGCGACTTCCGATGTAGAGACCGTACACGTCGCGGACGTGCCTCATGACCGCATCGTCCAGCTCGTTTCCGGCGACCCTCAGCGATCGGAAGGCGACGATGCCGCCGAGCGAGATCACCGCGATCTCCGTGGTGCCTCCTCCGATGTCGACGACCATCGATCCGGTGGGCTCGTCAACCGGAAGGCCAGCGCCGATGGCTGCAGCCATGGGCTCCTCAAGCAGAAACGCCTGCCTAGCTCCGGCCTCAATGGTGGCCTCGAACACCGCGCGCTTCTCCACAGAGGTGACCCCACAGGGAATACAGATGACGATCCTGGGCTTGGGCTTCCAGAACGACCTTCTCGGGTTGGCCTTGTTTATGAAGTAGCTGAGCATGGCCTCGGTGACGTCGTAGTCGGCGACCACTCCGTCGGCCAAAGGCTTCTCGACAATGATGTTGCCGGGGTTGCGCCCTATCATCTCACGGGCCTCGTAGCCCACGGCCAGAACCTTGTTCGTGTTTGCATCGATCGCGACAACCGAGGGTTCGTTGACCACTATTCCCTCACCGGGAATGGCGACGAGGGTGTTGGCGGTACCGAGATCGATGGCCATATCGGTTCCCCATTGGCCGAAGAACTCATCGAATAAAAACACTAGATCCACTTCTCCCAAAACGAGAAACGTAGCTTTCAATTATTGCATCGCGGCCGGTATCGCCCCACAAGGCGCCCGGCCCTTTCACGTATTTTATCTTTGGCCGTCGAACAGGCGGAGCGGGTTCGACCTGCCGCGTCCCCCGCCGCTCTTCAGCTTGATCATCGGCCAACAAGTTTAACATACGGCAAGTCCGGCAAATCGGCCCCCACAATATCGACACGCTTGCGGGCGGCGGGCGTGCGACCTTGCGCGGGGAGCGTTTTCGACTCTACGACGTGGTGTCCTCGTCTTCGGTTTCCGACGTCGTAGTGGTTGAATCGGAGGTGTCATCACTGGAGGACTGCTCAGACGGGAACGCAATCTCCACTCCATTGATCTTCCAGCCTATCCAGCTGATAGGGGTGGAGAAATCGCGCGTGAGCGAGATCTCGTAACGCACCTGGCCGCCCTCCGATGTGGTGGCGGTCACGATCGCGTCGGAATCGATGGTCCCCATCTCCAGGTAGTCGATGGTGATGTCGCTGGTCTGAACAACCGAGTTCATGATCCTGTTGATGCGCACGCGGTCCTCATCCGAGGTGGCCGTAATCCAGCAGTCGGAGGTGTCCTCGCCGGCGGCGTGTTTGTCGAACATCGACTGGATCGTCTGCTGCTGGGTGGGGAATCCGAAGCCCTGCCAATAGAGGACGCCAGCCGCAGCCACCAGCACCACCACGAAGATCACGATGACGAGCAGGATCTTGAGACCCTTACGGCTCTTCTTAAGGCCGCCAGACTTCATGAGGTCATCGAGATTGGAGGAGTTGTCTGGAAGCTCGAAGAACCCGGTGTCGTCTGCCGAGGGGATGCCGGCCCCATAGGTGGCGTCGTCTAAGTAGGGCTCTTCTGAGTCGTCGTAGTAATCGTCGTACCCGTAGTCATCGTCGGAGTAGACGTTGGGCATCATGGTGGTCTCGCCCAGAGCGTCGATCCCACTGTCGTCGTGGACGGTTAGCGCGCTGCGGGCCTTGAAGTAATCGCCCCTCGCGGCGTCGGAGAGCTCATAGTTGCTGTCACGCGTGGCGTTCTCGAAGGCGTCGACGGCCTCTTCCATCTTCCCCGCCGCCACATAGGCCTGACCCATGTTGGCGTAGGTCTTGTTGAGAGTCTCCTGATCGGGGTTGAACTCGAAGATCGCCTTGTATGTGTCGATGGCGTCGGCGGGGCGCTCCAGACCCATGAAGCACACGCCCAGGTTCAGCAGGGCCTTGACCGGCGTGGGGTTGCGATTGTCCACTGCAGCGTTGCGAAACGCCGTACCGGCCGCCGCGAAGTCCCCCATCTGCATGTAGGCGTTGCCAAGTCCGTTATAGGCCTTGTAGGGGGCCGGGTAGTCGGGATCGCGAAGGACGGTCTCGAACTGCTCAACCGCCTTGCCGTACTCCCCCATTCCCGTGAGGGTGAGCGCGTAGTTGGAGCGCACCGAAGTCGCGTTGTCATAGGCCTTGTCGGCAAGCGCCTTCTCGTAGGCTGCCCCCGCATCCTTCAAGCTGTGCATCTTCATGAGGCAGTTGCCCAACATGTGATACACAAGTCCGCTCTCACCAGGCTCGAACGTGTCGCTGTGCTCCTTGAGGCAGGTGTAGTAGCCCTTCAGCGCCTCCGCGAAATCGCCGGAATCGTAGGCGCACTTCGCCTGATCCAGCACCTCTCTGTTAAGCAAGCTGGCATCCTATCTCTTCATCGAAACATCTGGAGCGCCGACGATGCTTCGTTTGCAGTGCCACGTTTTGGTGCGCCGCGCTCCTGCCGTGCAGCGAACCCTCTCACGGGTCGTATGCGGCGCTTATGCGCCTGCGCATGCACAAGTCAGATTAATTCTATTACCAACCGGGGGGTTGTCAAGAAACGCACTCCCGCCCTCCCGGATGCTTTTGGGCCGTGTGGAGCGGGACGGCGGGACGGGACGTGGAGCTGCGGCGTGCGGGACTGCGGCACACAGACCCATACCCATACATATCCATACATATATATGAATACCCCTCCCTGCAGCGGGCACGGGGAGGGGTAACAGATCTAACGGATAAGCGCGATAGCGCCTACTCGGCGAGATTCTCTATCTCGATGGACTCGATCACATCGCCGGCGCGGAGCGCCCAGATAACGTCGAGGCCCTCGATGGTGTCACCGAAGACGGTGTAGCCGCTGTCGAGGAAGGGCTGGTCTCCCAGGCAGAAGTAGAACTGCGAACCTGCGGAGTTGGGATTCTGGCTCCTAGCCATGGCTAGTGTGCCGTCCTTGTGAACGTTGTTGGGATTGGTGGTGAACTCCTCGCGGATGCTGTACCCGGGGTTGCCGGTTCCAGGCTGCGGCCCGTTGGCCTGACCCGAAGCTACCTGCTCCGGAGTGAGGTCGCGGGTGTTGGGACATCCGCCCTGGATGACGAAGTCGGGCACGTAACGGTGGAACTTGAGCCCATTGTAAAATCCCTTGGTGGACAGTTCCACGAAGTTGCCGACGTGGATCGGCGCGTCCTGGCCATGCAGCTGAACACGGATGTCTCCCTTGCTGGTGTGGAGAACTGCGATCTCGTCCCCGGTGGGCTTGTACTCGGGTGTGTACATGCTCATTATCATTCCTCCATAGTGCCTGGTCGGACGCAGACCTCGTGTCAGCTGCAGCATACTCCGCACTCTCGGAAAAACACCCTTTCGCGCTGACGTGCACAGGAAGTGTAAAACCTTTTTCCGGTCGCGCGGATGCTTGGCCGATGCGCAACGAAGCCAGCATCCTTTGCTGAATTTATCCTTGAAAGATGGCGCCCCCTGTAGGGTTCGAACCTACGGCCTTCTGCTCCGGAGGCAGACGCTCTATCCCCTGAGCTAAGAGGGCGCGTAAGGTTGAACATATCACACGAGGGGATATTTCGCGAGATCTCGCAACCCGCATGATCACGAGAGCCGGTGCGTTGCATCTATGCAGTATGGGGTTATCGATGTTGGATCAAACTCGGTGAGAAAAGAGGAAGCCCCCGAAACCAAATCCGCATCGACGGACCGGTCGGGGGCTTCCCTCGTGCTCTGGAAATTCCCTTTCCCTGCGGGAATTAGAGGGCGATCGCCTCGGCGGGGCAAGCAGACACGCAAGCGCCGCAGTCGACGCACTCGTCGTTAACCTCAGCGACGTTGTCGCCGTTGATCTCAAGGGCGCCAGAGGGGCAAATATCCACGCAAGCGCCGCATCCCACACAATCCTCGGCATTGACAGTAACGGCCATAATGTTTCTCTCCTCCTAATATTTCCACACACATTTGCTTCGAGCCACAATAACATACAATCGCATAATGCAGACACAAAGCAGCAGCGCCCGCCGCGCAGTTACAGGGCTCGATACCCAAAACGGCAGGCAGTTTCGAATATAAGGAGCTGACATAACTTGTCAACGACGATCAGAGTTGACCGGATGGCATTTGGCGGCGACGGAGTCTCGAGACTGCCAGAAGGCAAAACCGTCTTTGTAGCCGGCGCCATCGCCAACGACTTGGTTGAGGCAAAGATCGTCCAGGACCACAAGACCTACTGCAATGCGGTAGCGACTCGTGTGCTGGAGGAATCGCCCAGCAGGGTCTCCCCGCAGTGCCCGCATTTCGGGGTATGCGGCGGGTGCCCCTGGCAGTCGATGGCCTACGACGAGCAGCTCCGATGGAAGAGATCCTTCGTCGTGGACTCCCTGCAGCGCATAGGCAAGATCGAAGGGGCGGAGGAGCTGGTGGGCGCGTGCATGCCCTCCAAGAAGCGGCTCGGATACCGGAACAAGATAGAGCTCGTGCCGGTATATTCCGAGGACAGGAAGCTGCAGCTCGGCTTTCATAGCGCGGGCACCAACGATATAGCGCCGGTTGACAGGTGCCTGCTGATCCCCAAAGCCAACGCGAAGCTCATCAAGTCGATCACCGGCGCGCTGCGCTTCCTCAAAGCCAGCGACTACGGGTTGAAGCGCGTGGGAATCCGCATCTCCGCACGCACCGGGAAGATGCAGATCGCGTTGTGGACAAGACCCGACCAGTTCCCGCGCAAGGCGGCGGAGGACGTTCTTGCCAGCGCCGTGAAGCACTCGTCGCTAGTAAGGGTACTAGTCAAGGACGACCCTAAGGCCAGAAGACCTGTGGGGGTCGAGGTGCTGGGCGGCGAGGAACACTGGATCGAGAGGCTAAACAACGCGCGGATGGCGGTGTCGGCACCCTCGTTCTTCCAGGTGAACACTCTAGGCGCCGAGCGGTTGATCGACCTTGCCATGGATGGCCTTGCGATAGAGTCCGACGACGTGTGCTGCGACCTCTACTGTGGGGCCGGGACCTTCACCATCCCCATGGCGGAGCGTTCCGACAACGTCGTGGCGATCGAGGCTGCGTCGAGCAGCATCCGCGACCTGCGCCGCAACCTTAACATGAACGGCCTTGACGCCGAGGTTATCGGCGGAGACGCCGCCAGGGAGTCGAAGGGGATCGGGCATGTGGACAAACTGGTGGTCGATCCGCCCTACAGCGGGATGTCACCAGACCTGCTGGAGCGCATCGGGGAGATGTCCCCCTCGCGCGTGGCCGTCGTCTCGTGCAACCCCACCACGCTCGGCCGCGATCTCGCCGGCATGCTGGAGCTGGGATACCGCATCGAGAGCGTGACCCCTGTGGACATGTTCCCTCAGACCTACCACATCGAGACGGTGACGGTGCTCTCGAGGTAGAAGGCCAAAACAGGCGTCCGAGGCTAGTTGAATTTCCAGATCTTCCGGGCGATGCGATACAAACCTATGATGACTTTCCTACCGACCTCGCCACTGAGATTGCATCCCCACCCGAAGAACTTCTTGCGAAGCTCCGGGTAGATACCGCTGTTGTGCTCCTGGAGATACTGCCATATCTCGTCTCGCATCTCGAGGCGATTGGGTTTGTCTGACAACATGACGAAGACGGTGCAGATCGTCAACATCATGAGCAAGTAGTTCGCCATGTAGCCCCTGAGTTCGGAGTTATCGATTGTAGCGAGATCGTGCGAGTCTATCATCGTGCGGGTAATCAGGAACTGTTGGTCGATCCTGCTGATCATCACCTTCTCGTTGACCGACTGGTCATCACGGCCGATGAAGTACCGGTAGAGATCGAGGTCCAGGTAAAACATCGTCTTGACCATCGGCAGAGGTGTGTACACGAATATGTTGTCCACGTAGAAGGTGTGCTCGGGCAGCTTGATGCCGCTATCGCGGAGCACCTGGGTACGGTAAATCACCGAGTGCATCAGGATGTAGCGGGAGATCGGAAACTTGCCGACATCGCTCCACCCGAACTCGCGTCCAACGGGCAGAATGCTCTTGTAGTCCATGACCTCGCTACCGCGTGTCTGATGCTCGTAGACGTAGTTGCAGATCACCATGTCGATGGGAGTATCGGACTCGCGACGGTTCACGAACGCCTGAAGGAGCTCCAACACCATCTCGAGCGACTTGCCGTCAAGCCAGTCGTCGGAGTCCACGACTTTGTAGTACGCCCCGCGCGCAAGCTCGAGTCCCTTGTTGACCGCACCCCCATGGCCCGCATTCTCCTGGTGGATCGCCCTGACAACCCCGGGGTAGCGCTCCTGCCACCCCTCAGCCTTCTCGAGCGTGTTGTCCTTGGTGGAGCCGTCGTCTACCACGATGATCTCGATCTCGTCGAGATAGGCCTGACTGCCGTCGATGATCGACTGTATGCAGTGGTCCATGTACTCGGCGGAGTTGTAGCACGGGATCGCGAAGCTGATGATCTTCTGCCCAGACTCCATTGTGTCGTCTTCCTCAACCATTGCCTGCACACCGCCCCTCTAACCGCACAGGGCGTCGGAGAGTTCCAGCGCCCTAGAGACGATGGCGTCCATGTTGTAGTACCTGTACTCTGCAAGGCGGCCGATCAGATGCAGACCCTCGAAGCGGTCGGCGAGCTCCTTGTAGCGCTCGTAGTGCCTCTGGTTTTCTTCGCTGATGATCGCGTAGTAGGGGATCTGGCCCTCGGCACCCTCGTAGGCCCTCGAGTATTCCTTCATGACCGTGGTAACGTCGAGGTCCTGGCCGGTAAGGTAGGTGAACTCTGTGATGCGGGTGTAGTCCTCGCTCACCGTGTAGTTGACCGTTCCGCAGGGCTGCCAATGCTTGCATTCGTGGGTTTCGTACACGAAGTCGAGTGAGCGGTAGGGTAGGCGGCCGAACCTGTTGCCGAACAGCTCGTCGAGCGCCCCGGTGTAGACCACGATGCCATCGTATGGCGCGCCGTCGACGTTGACGCGCGAGTTGTCGTCGTCCTCAACGAACTCGAGTACGTCGCGTCCATCAACGGAGAGATACACATCGATGCCGGGGTGGTCCAACATGGACTCGAAGAGCCTGGTGTAGCCCTCGAGCGGCATGCCCTGGTAGGCGTCCTGGAAGTAGCGGTTGTCGCGGGAAATGAAGACCGGGACGCGCGCCGTGACCGACGGATCCACCTGCTCGGGCGTCTGGCCCCACTGCTTCATCGTGTAGTACAGGAACACGTTCTCGTAGACGAAGTCGGCGATCTCAGAGAGCTCGGGGTCTTCCTGCTTGCGCAGCTCGATGATCGGGACCTTGCGCTCGTCGCCGAACACGTCGATCAGCTTCTGGATGTAGTGAGCGGCCTTCTCCTGCCCAAAGACGATCTCCATCGAGTTTTTGTTAAAGGGAACGGGGATGTAGGTTCCATTGAGGTTGGCGAGCACCTCGTGCTGATAGTCGAGCCACTCGGTGAAGCGGGACAGGTAGTCGTAGGCGCGCTTGTCGTTGGTGTGGAAGATGTGCGGGCCGTATGCGTGGATGAGCACGCCGGCGTCGTCGAGGGTGTCGTAGGCGTTGCCGCCAATGTGGTTGCGAGACTCGACGATGGCGACTCTCTTGCCGGCTCTCTCGGCCAGCTCCCTTGCCACCACCGATCCGGCGAATCCGGATCCGATGATGATTGCGTCATAGGATGCGAGCTCCGGTTTCTTGCCGAAGCATTCGACGATGGGCATTTGTTCTCCTAGATCTCTGGTTACACGCCATATTTAGGTGCCTGGATGCTTTCCTATGTCAGCGCGCTGCAGACTCGAGCGCTTGGTGTGATCCCTACCGGCACGGAACTTTCCGAACGACATTCTAACCCAACGCGGGTATGCGCAGCACCACCCGCCCGCACCCGGCTCAGCTCCGGACAAAGAGCATGAACAGGCTCATGCGGGGCTCGAGTGTATGATTGAATGGTTTCGGGGCGTGTGTTTTCAGGGCGCATGTCCCCGGCATGTTTGTATATGCATGACACCCATCGAAATTTCGACAGACAGGACAACGGCTGTTGCCCGCTAAAGCGGGGCAGCGGAAACGGAGTTATGATGAGCGCGTTTCTTGATCAGGCAGTTGAGCAGGCCAAGCAGGATCTTCAGACGATAGTCCTGCCCGAGGGCGAAGACGAGCGCATCGTCCGGGCCGCAAGGATGGCGGCGGACAACGGGATCGCCAGGGTTGTCCTCCTCGGAAGCCCCGACGCCATAGCCGCGCACGGCATCAGCCTCGACGGCATAGAGGTGATCGACCCCGCCAACTCGCCCGACCACGACGAGATGGCCGCGCTTCTCGCCGATATCCGCAAGAAGAAAGGGATGACCCTCGAGCAGGCTTCCGACACCGTAAAGGACACCACCTACTACGGTGTGATGATGGTCAAGACCGGTAAGGCCGACGGCATGGTCAGCGGGGCGTGCCACTCCACCGGGGACACACTGCGCCCGGCACTGCAGATTCTAAAGACCGCTCCGGGGAGCAAGATCGTCTCCTCGTTCTTCGTGATGATAGTCCCCGACTGCGAGTTCGGTAGCAACGGCAGGTTTGTCTTTGCAGACTGCGGCCTCAACCAGTACCCGACCGCCGAGGAGCTCTCCGAGATCGCCATCAGCTCCGCAGAGAGCTTCAGGTCGTTCATCGGCGAGGAACCCGTCGTGGCCATGCTCGCGCACTCCACCTACGGCTCGGCAAAGGGCGAGTCTGTCGATAAGGTACGCGAGGCCACCAAGCTCGCCAAGGAGAAGGCGCCCGAGCTCATGCTCGACGGGGAACTACAGCTTGATGCCGCTATCGTCCCCTCCGTCGGCACCTCCAAGGCCAAGGGATCCGCTGTCGCGGGCAAGGCTAACGTGCTCGTCTTCCCCGATATCGACGCCGGCAACATCGGCTACAAGCTGGTGCAGCGCCTCGCCAAGGCAGAGGCGTACGGCCCGATTATGCAGGGGCTCGCCGCACCTGTAAACGATCTCTCGCGTGGTTGCTCCGCTGAGGATGCATACGGCGTCATCGCCATCACCGCAATCCAGTGCCAGCGCCAGAAAGCAAGCGAGTAGACGCTCGATCCTGGTCGGGCCTGGCGATGCCGCTGGGCTCGGCCTTCCGCCCCCTGGTATGCCTACCTAGGCCCGGCACTGCCACCCGACCCCAAATTGCTAAAATCCGACGGTTTTGGTTCAAGATACGAACTTTTAAACCCTTCTGAAGACCCAGATGCTTCGATTCGATCTGCTCCCGCTCCCTATTGCCCGCTCCAATTCCTCAAATGAGAGCAACAAACGCCACGACACTCTTCTTTTTTGAACCAAAACCGTGAGAAAAGTGCATTTCGATGCAATAATCCACTCACAAGCCGCAGTTTCATTCCAGCTGAAGATCCATACCAGGAGCTGGCCTCGAAGGTTCACCGGGACGGCAACCCCAGGCCCGACCTCAACTGCAGCTTCAGCCGGTGGTGCCACTCGGGAAAATCACGGCGCCTCTTCCCGATGGCTTTTCGGACGATGTCCGCGATCTCATTGGTCATGACGAGGCTGTTCAGCTCCACGTCGGTCACGCCCACCACCTGCCATCCCATGCTGCCGAGCGCTTTCTCCCTACGCGAATCGCTGATGCGCATCTGCTCGCCCTCGTGCGAGTATCGGCTTTGGTATTCAAGGTCCAGCTTGGTCCCCGGCCACGACATGTCGAGCCGGAAGCTCCTCTTCCCGGTGAGTGCGAAGGCCTGCCTAGACGCTTTGACCACCCTGTTCATGATTGGGATCCCGAGACCGTAACCCCCGTACCTGAAGGGCATCCCCATCAGCAACGCGAGCGCAGTCTCCCGCTGCGAGGCGGACCCATCTGCCAAGAACCTCACGAGAGATCGGAGCTTCTTCACTCCGCCCATAGGCGCCGGCATCCGTGCGATCGACGATACGAGCTTGCTCTTGCTGGTCAGCGGAGCGACTTCGTATCGGGATTCGCCCGAGGTCAACGAGGTCTGGTACGACCCGCACGCCTCCCACAGCAGGAGCAGATTCTCGTGGAGGGATTTCTGCCGGGCCAGCATGTGCATCAGCGAGATCTCCGGCGATGTCACGAGCACCCTGTGCCCCGATGAAGGTGCGACACCAAGCCGACACAGGCTACCCGATGGAAGCTCGAGTGAGCATGCATGCGGAATCAAGGCATCCTGTCGCCTGTTCCTGGACTCGCCACGAACCAGAATGTGCGCCTGGATAGGCTCCTCGCTCGAAAACGCCCAGGGGACGGCATTCGACAGCGCCTCCACAAAATCCCTAGCCTCGTGCTTTCCCGGCATGGAGGCGGGGATCCTCTCTTTCCTGAAAACTGGCGAGAGAGCTGATGGGCCTCCAAGGGCCCTAGTCACGCGAAGCGCCGTCTCCCCTGCCAATACAATCGTCGAAACCCCAATGACAGCCCCCTTGAGATTTGCCTTGAACCGCAAGCGCACGTTGTGCCCTCCCCTGCTACACCCGCAGGATTGGGAAGGGATTCTATCACAAGAAACAGGGCTGTTTACCTTGAGTTTCAGAGTATTTCACTACGTTTGAAAACTGTTTAGAGCCGGTTTGGAAACTGTTTGGAATTAGTGCACTTGGGGCCGGATCTAGCCAACCACCTTCACATAGAACTTGCGGGAACGCGGAGGATCGAACTCACAGAAGTAGATTCCCTGCCAGACACCCAGCAGAAGCTCCCCGCCCTCGATGATGAATGTCTCTGATGGACCCACGATGCTGGAGAGCAGGTGCGCCCTGCTGTTGCCCTCCGCATGACTGTAGTCGGGGAGATCGGGGAAGAAGCGCTCGAGAGCGGTTCTAATATCGCGAACCACGTCCGGGTCGGCGTTCTCGTTCACCGTGATGCCGCCTGTGGTGTGGGGGCAGTAGACAATCGCAACTCCTTCGGAGACCCCACTGTCGCTAACGGCCTGTCTGACCTCGGAGGTGATGTTGTGCAGACCTTCCTGCCTCGTCTTGAGTTCGAAAGTGAATAGCATGGCAGCCTCCCAACATCCCAGCCTCGCGTTCCCATCCCGCATCACCTAGCGGCCCTGTGGGAAACGGTCCCAGGTCGCACCCAGGTACAACGATGATTCTACCTCACGCTATCGAGCATCCTCAGCGTGTCGAGCCGGGCAAGCTCCTCGTCGTCCACTATCGCTTTGAGCGCACCGGGCAGGCAGCGGGCTATCAGCGGGGTGTGTGCATGAGCCATCTCGCCATCGAACTGAATAGGAAGCGGCGGGTTGGTGACAACCTCGATCTCCGTCCCGGCATAGACCTCAAGCGCCCCGGTTCGGGTTGGGAACTGCCCACGCCTGTCAAGGAAGGCCGCTATGAGCGCGGGGATGAGCTTGAACCTGTTGTCGGGCTTGAGAACCACAGCCTCAAGAAGACCGTCCTGTGCGTCATTGACATGGGTCACGGAGATGTCGGGCGCAATCTTGCCGAAGTTCACGAGAACCACCGCGATACCGGATGTCGTGTAACGTTTCCCATCTACCGTGAGGGTGATCTTGGCCTTGGTGGGCTTTTCCGTGAGAAGCGCAGAGACATAGTACGCCCTCTGCCCCAAAACGCCCTTGAGACCGTTGGCAGCATCCATGATCATCGCATCGTATCCGGCGCCGGCCATTATCGAGAAGCCCGTGGTGTGGTTCTTGCCCTCATCGGTGACATACTCCAACTCACCGAGGTCGTAGCGCTCGATATTTCCCTTGTGCACCATGTCGGCTATCGCACGAGGTTCCCCCGGACTCGAGAGGTTCATACTCAGCAGGTTTCCAGTTCCAGCCGGGAAGGGAACCACCGGCACATCGCGGTAGCGGAGCTCATAGCACACGCCCGCTATGGTTCCGTCCCCTGCGGAGGCCACTACCACATCGAAGCTCTCGGCATCCGCGAGGAGCTCAGACAGGGGCACATCCCTCGAGACGTTGCGTATGACGAGCTCATCACCCTCGCAGCCGATTATGCGCAGGAAGTCGTAGATGGCGTTGTCGCCGAGCCCCGAGTTCTTGTTGTTGATTACCAGTAGTCTCATAGCTAGTCTCATTGGAACGGTCAAAGACCGCCCACGCTTCAGAACGGCCCACGATCAGATAAGATAATCAAATACTATACCCAACGGAAATCGCTAACTGCAATCGGAGTTGCTGATTTGCTTATATCCAGTCAAAACGAGCTTCAGGCGATCATGGACAAAATCGAGGGGTGCCGAGCACTCGCCATCGACACGGAGTTCATGCGCGACAAGACCTACTACCCACTCCTGTGTCTCGTTCAGATGGCAACGGACGATCTCGAATTCATAATCGACCCGTTCTCGGTGAAGAATCTCAAGCCCCTGACCAAGGTGCTCTCCGACCCAAGAACCGTGAAGATCTTCCATGCCGGCAGACAGGACCGCGAGCTCCTCTACCATGCCTGCGGAGTGGTTCCCACCCCGGTGTTCGACACCCAGACCGCAGCGCCTCTGCTAGGGATGCCGCAGCAGGTAGGCTACGCGTCGGCCGTGGCGGAGCTCTGCGGCGTGAGGCTCCAGAAGCTCGACTCGCTCACAGACTGGACACTGAGGCCGCTCTCCGGAAGCCAGATCCGCTACTCGCTCGAGGACGTGCGCTATCTGATCCCGATGTACGACAAGATGACGCAGATGCTCACGGAAAACGGCAGGCTGCACTGGCTCGACTCGGAGTTCCAGGCGATGACGGACCCGTCGATCTACGAGCATGCTGAGTCGGAGCTGTGGCGCAAGGTAAAGAAATCGAGCTCCCTACCGCGTCGCCAGCTGATCCACGTCTCCAACATCGCGATCTGGCGCGAGCGCATCGCCAAGAAGCGCAACATCCCGCGCAAGTGGGTACTCTCCGATGAATTGATCGTGGAGATCAGCCGTCGAGAACCGGAGTCGGTTGACGACCTCTATAGAATCAGAGGAGCTAAAGAGAAGCTGAACCGCTCGATGGCGAAAGACCTGGTAACACTGATCGCCAAGGGAAAGTCGAGCGACCCGTCGACGTGGCCCGAAAAGAGCAAAAGACAACACTCCTCCACGGGCTCGGACGCGCTGGCCGACGTGCTTATGGGCATCGTGCGCATGAGAGCAAGGGAGAACAACGTGGCACCGCAGGTGCTGGCGACCCACGACGATCTGATGGCGCTATCCAACGGCAAGAGGAAGGATCTCGAGCTGCTCGGCGGTTGGCGCTACGAACTGGTGGGCCACGAGCTCGTAAGCTTCCTCGATGGTGAGGAGTCACTACACGTCGTGGATGGCCAGCTCGTGGCAACGCGCGAGGTCACCGACACGAAAGCAGCCGTGAAGAAAGAGGACGCAATGGCTTCATAGATCGAAAGCCAGGCAATGTGAAGGGATGAGATCAAGATGTACTCCGATCCGGCATACCTGCTGTTAGTCGTTGTTACGTTGGTGCTAGGGGTCGCCACTCAGGCGAAGATCCGCAGCTCCTACAAGAAGTGGTCGAAGGTCTACGCAGCATGCGGTCTCACCGGCGCGCAGATGGCGCGCAGGATGCTCGACGCATACGGTCTATACGACGTCGCCGTCGGCCGCATCGCTGGAGAGCTCACCGACAACTACAACCCTAACGACCGCACGCTCTACCTCTCGCAGGGCGTCTACGACACGCCGTCGGTCGCAGCGATCGGGATCGCGTGCCACGAGGCGGGACATGCCGTGCAGCACGCAAAGGGGTACTCCCCTATCAAGGTGAGGATGGCTATCGTGCCGGTGGTCAACGTGGCCTCCAACGTGTGGATCATCATCCTGATAATCGGCTTCATGCTCGCCAACATGAACCTCGTGTGGCTCGCCATCATCATGTACGTGGTGGTGGTAGCATTCCACCTCATCACCCTGCCGGTGGAGTTCAACGCATCCAGCAGGGCGATGGAGGCGATCAGGGCCATGGCCGGCATGCCCGAGGAGCAGAACGCCGGGGCTCGCAGCGTACTTACCTCCGCCGCGCTGACATACGTCGCCGCCGCGCTCTCCTCGCTGCTACAGCTCATCTACTTCATAGGTCTGGCGAACAGACGTGGCTAAAGGAGTGGCTGGAATCGAGGCGTTCCCGGAGGCAATGGGCACGCGGGAAAACGGGGACAAGGCGGTGCTCAGCGTCTCCCAAGCGCTGATGATCGCGAAACGCCAGCTCGAGGGCATCCGGGTGAGCATCGAGGGCGAGGTATCGGAGTTCTCCGACAAGCCCGGCTACAAGGCGGTCTACTTCACATTGACCGACAAGGACAGCGCACTGCCCTGCATGATCTGGAAGAACGACTTCGCAAGAAACGACATCCAGCTGCGCCAGGGGATGCTGGTGCAGATCTCCGGGTCGTTCTCGCTGTACGCTGCCAAGGGTCGCATGAACTTCGTGGCGCGCTCGATTAAGCCCGCCGGCGAGGGCGACCTCAGAATGAAGGTGGCCATGCTCGCCAAGAAACTCGAAGCCGAGGGGCTAATGGCGCAGAGCCGCAAGAGGCCGGTCCCGAAGATGGCGGAGCGCGTAGCCGTGGTGACATCCCCGCGCGGGAAGGCAATCCACGACGTGCTGCGCACCCTGCGTAGACGGGCGCCTCAGGTGGAGGTCTACGTGGTGGGCATCCCGGTTGAGGGAGAGAGCGCTCCGAACGCCATCGTCAACGGTCTGCAAGTGGCCGACGCTTCCGACTGCGACGTGATCCTGCTGGTGCGCGGCGGCGGTTCCTACGAGGACCTGATGCCCTTCAACGATGAGAGGGTAGCCAGAGCCGTGGTCGCCTGCAGCCATCCGGTGGTCACCGGAATCGGACACGAGCCGGACAACTCGATCGCCGACATGGTCTCGGACCTGAGATGCTCCACGCCGACTGCTGCGGCGGAGTCCACCACGGTCGAGGTCTCCCAGCTCGTGCGCACACTTGAGCAGGCGGCCGACCGCATCTCCAACGCGCTTCTGGGAAGACTCGACTCTTCGAGGAAACATCTCGCGCAGCTCGCGTCGAGACCCGTCATCTCGGACCCGAGCACGCTGCTGGCCCCCTTCGCGGTGAGGCTGGACATGGATGCCGAGAGGCTTTCCAAGGCGATCCCCAACGCGATCCGCACCGACAGGCAAGCGCTCGAGACCGCGTCGGGCAAGCTCGCGGGCTTAGGAGCGAGACTCCTCGACAGACCGAGGCAGAGCGTGGCGATGGCGGCAGCGCGCCTCGACGACCTCTCCCCTCTCTCAATCCTCTCCCGTGGATATGCCGCAGCGTATTCAGCGGATGGAAAGGTGGTCTCGAGCACGGGGCAGGTTAGCCCGGGAGACCCGATAACAGTGATGGTTTCGGACGGATCGATCGAGTGTACCGTGGAGGCGGTTGCGCCGAGATCCGCGAACGAGCGCCAGGGCACACGCCCGGCCTCGCGATGAAGGAAGGCGAAAGATGGCAGCTGACAACGACGCGATGCAGGGGCAGTTGGGCTTCGAGGACACCGGAGACGGTGATACCCTTGGAGAGATGACATTCAACCAGGGACTCACCGAGCTCGAGCAGATCATCAGAGATCTCGAGAGCGGCAGACTCGCGCTCGAAGAGAGCCTCCAGCGCTACGAGCGCGGGGTCGGGCTTCTGCGCTCGCTGCAGGAGAAGATCTCGCAGGCGGAGCAGAAGGTCACGGTTCTCCTCGGAGAGATCGAGCCAGAGTCGAGCGACGATGTGGACAAGAATCTGAGCTAGTAGGAGGCGAGAATGACGGTCAAGGACGATTGCATTTTCTGCAAGATAGCCAACGGGGAGATCCCCACCGACATGGTCATGGAGACCGAGGACATCGCGGTCTTCAAGGATGCCAACCCGCAGTTTCCCGTCCACGTGCTGGTGGTTCCCAAGGGCCACTACGCGAGCCTCGACGACGATGTGCCTACAGAGGTGCTCGGCAAGCTCATGAAGACCGTACCAGAGGCGGCCGGTGTCATGGGGATCCGCGAGAGCGGCTTCCGTACGATCATCAACACTGGGGACGACGCAAACCAGACCGTGAAGCACCTCCACATCCACGTCGTGGGTGGCGAGAGGATGGAGGGCTTCTAAGGTCTGCCCATTTGGCAAGTTGGCGGTGCCCAGAAGATTTGAGAGATGACGCCGGGAGCTCTGAGCGCCAGCGCGGCTTGCCCCCGGATACGCGGCCTACATCACCAGATTCTTCTCGGAGAGCTCGGCGATGACGGTCCTGAGCATAAGATCGGTGTCCTCGAGGGAGAGATGACGCTCCTTCTCGTCCCAGGCAAGCGTCCCGCGGCGGCGGGCCCAGTTCTCGAGACTGGCGGGATTGGACGAGGGCAGCGCCGAGTTGACCTCCTGGTCGAGCTTGCGACAGATGTCGCGCGAATCGATGATCGTGATCTTTCCCTCGCGCTTGGCCTCCGCGTATCCGTTGAGGTGCAGAGTGAACCAGGCGTCCTCGAACGCAGCGTTGTGCGCCATGAACGGGTAGGTCGTCAACAAATCGAGTAGGTTTTCCTGTAGCTCGGAGTCCTCCCGAAACGGGGTCTTTCCGTCAACGTCGCCCCAGGATATATGGTGGATCTTCTCCAGAGGCACACCCTTTTCGGCATACATCTCGGGAATCCCGCAGAATTTCGAGACGATGTTCTCCGGCTCGGCTCCGCGCCTAAGCTCCATAGTCTCCCAACCCACGTTGACGATGTAACCGCGATCGGGGTTTCTACTCGTGGTCTCGATGTCTATGCCGAGCACGATTCCGGAGATCTTCTCACTCGCGTAGGCTACCGCCCACGACCCTCCGGCACGTGCAAGCTCCTTGGCCACCTGCCCGGCGGCGCGTCCTTGCATGGCCCCGATCCCCTTGCAGATATCCACGTCGGACAAAGCTCGTGGGAGGTTCGATCCATTCAGGCTCTCGATAGAATCGATGCCGATCTGATCGCATAGCTCGCGGTTACGATCGGCCAGATCCCGGACGTCGGAGAATTGAAAGCCTGGGTTGCCCTCGGGCTCGAACCAGGCCTCACGAAGAACCTTGATGGCCTCCTCGTTCTTCTCGCGCTCGGATTGCATCGCTTCAACTCCCCCTGCGTATATGAATTCCGGGAAGAAGAGTGCGTTTGCGTGCTCGAGTGCCTGTCCGACGTTCATGTGGTCCCCCGATTCCAGTAGTGGCGATCTCTGCGATTCCAATTACCGATGATATTGCATCGGGGATGTAACGCGTTTGCGATTTCGAGATTGCCCCATATGCGACTCGCATGTGGTCTGCACGAGTGCGAAGCGCGAAATAGAGAGGCGCCGCGGACAAAACACCAGATCCGAAACTAGCTGAAATCGCCGAGGTCGCCCATCATCCCCTTGAGCTTCTTGAGTTCCTTCATCGAGAGGCCGCCCATCGCGCCCATGCCGCCGCCCCCTCCGCGCTTCCCCGCGCGCCTCTGGGACTTGCGGCTTTTCTTGCCGCTCTTGGTCGGGCGCTTCTTGGATCCGCCCGCTCCCCCGCTTACGTCGCCCTGCAGCTTCTTGAGAAGCTTCTTGGTCTCGTTGAACCTGTTGATCAGCTGGTTGACATCGCTCACGGACACTCCGGCACCACGCGCCACGCGTGCCCTGCGCGAGCCGTTTAGAACACCGGGCTTGCGCCTCTCCTCGCGCGTCATCGAGTTGACGATGACCACCGCCCTGTCGAAGAAATCGGTCTGAATCGCCCCAGAGGCCAGAGCCTTGTCTCCGCCGGGAAGGGCGGAGAGCAGCTTGGTCGCACCACCCATCTTCTTGAGCTGCTGGTTCATCATGATGAAATCGTCGAGGGTGAGCTCTGCGCGGGCCATACGCTCGGCCTCCGCCTGCTCTATCTCCTCCTGGGCGGCGAGCTGCGCGCGCTCGATGATCGACACCATGTCGCCCATCCCAAGAATGCGCTTCGCCATGCGATCGGGATGGAACTCCTCCAACGAGTCAGGCTTCTCACCGTCCGAGATGAACTTGATCGGCTTTCCGGTGACCTCTCGCACCGACAGCGCGGCACCGCCCCTGGCGTCGCCATCCATCTTCGACATGATCACGCCGTCGAAATCCACGCGCTCCGCAAAGGCGGCGACCACGTTGGTGGCGTCCTGACCGGTCATGGCATCCACGACCATGAAGAGCTGATCGGGCTCGACTGCGTCGCGAATCGCCGCGGCCTCCTCCATCATCTCGTCGTCGACGTGGAGGCGTCCAGCGGTGTCGATGATAACTATGTCGCGCATCGACTCCTTCGCCTCGGCAAGCGATGCCCTAGCGATGCCGACGGAATCCTTGCCGTCCCCTCGGAACACCTTGACGCCGATCTCGCCGCCGAGGGTCTCGAGCTGATCGGCGGCGGCGGGCCTGTAGACGTCGCACGCGACCAGAAGCGGCATGTGGCCCCGCTGCTTGAGGAAGTATGCGAGCTTAGCGGCCGCCGTGGTCTTGCCCGATCCCTGAAGCCCCACGAGCATGATGATCGCGGGCATCTTCTGCGGTAGAACCATCTTGGAGTCGTCGGACCCCAGCAGGTTCGTGAGCTCGTCGAGGACGATCTTCACGACGTTCTGCCCCGGAGTTAGCGAGTCCATGACCTCCGAGGTCGTGCACCTCTCGCGTGTGCGGAGCACAAAACCCTTCACAACCTTGAAATTGACGTCGGCCTCGAGCAGCGCGATGCGGATCTCGCGCATCGCCTCGTCTATGTCCCTCTCCGACAGGCGTCCCTTGGACCTCACCTTGTCCAGTACGCCGCGGAGCTTGCTTGAGAGATTGTCGAGCATCTAAAGCTCCCGCCTTTCGAATCCGAGAACCCGGCACATGTCCGGGAAAGAGACTACCCTACCAGCTCCTCTGCGAACTCCCTCGCATCGAAGGGCCGCAGGTCGTCGATCTGCTCGCCAACACCGATGCGGGCGATAGGCAAGTCGAGCTCGTGGGAGATGGCAACGGCGATCCCGCCCTTGGCGGTTCCGTCGAGCTTGGTGATGATGACGGCGTCGAGCGACAGTGCGTCGTTGAACACCTTGGCCTGCGCAAGACCGTTCTGCCCCGTGGTGGCGTCGATTACCAACACCGTGCGCACAGGGATCGTAGCCCTCTTGCGCGTCACAGACACCACCTTCTCCAACTCGCGCATGAGGTCGTCGGAGGTGTGCAGGCGGCCCGCAGTGTCGATGAGAACGAGATCGGAGCCCTTGGCCTCAGCGCGCTCGAGAACGTCGTAGCAGACACTAGCCGGATCGCTGCCGCGCTCACGCTCCACGACCTCCACGTCGGCCCTGCGTCCCCACTCCTCCAGCTGCTCGATGGCCGCGGCCCTGAAGGTGTCGCCACTGCCCAATAAGACGTTGTGGCCGCCGTCCACGCCGGCCTTGGCGAGCTTGCCCACCGTGGTGGTCTTGCCCGCACCGTTGATGCCGACGAACAGCACACATACCGGGGTGCTCTCGAAGATGTCGCTCTCCGGCGTCACAAACATGCCCGCGATCTCGCCGATCAGATGCTCCTTGACGGCCTCTGCATCGGGGATCGCCTGCCTGCGCGTGACATTGCGGAGATTGTCCACTATCCCCATCGAGGCCGAGGGCCCCATGTCGGCCAGTATCAGGGTCTCCTCCAGGTTGTCCCAGAACTCCTCGTCGAGCTTCGCCCCGCGATGGAGCAGCACGTTCATAGACTCGCTGAGTCTCTCGCGCGATTTCGAGAGACCACGCGACAGCCTATCGCGAAATCCCATCTACTCCCCCTATCCGTTGGAGCCTTCTCCAGAACCATCGACGTCGACCCCCTGCTCCGCGAGGGAGCGCAGGGCCTGGTCGAGCTTCTGGCTCACTATCTTGCTGGCGCCAGATGCCTGCTTGCTCACGCCGTAGAGGATGTCGGCGATCTCCATCGTTTGCCTCTGGTGGGTGACCATGATGAGCTGCGTGGACTGGCGCATCGAATCGAGCAGGTCGCAGACTCGCTGCAGGTTGGTGCCGTCGAGCGACGGCTCGATCTCGTCGAGTATGTAGAATGGGGCGTTGCGCGTCATGTAAATCGCGAACAGAAACGCGATCGCCACCAGCGCGCTCTGCCCACCCGAGAGCTGCGTGAGGCTGGTGAGCTTCATTCCACGCGGGTGGATGACGATCTCAACCCCAACATCACCTTCGTCGTTGCGGTCGAGCACCACCAGCTCGCCGGTGTCTCCCGGCGAAAGCTGCTCGTAGAGCTTGCGAAAGCTATTGTTGACCCCGTCGAAAGTCTCGCGGAATTGCCTCTTCATACGCGTGTCGAGCGCCCGCGAGATCGTGTTGAGCTTCTTACGCGCATCGACGAGGTCCGCCACCTGCGACTCAATGTAGTCGCGACGCTGCTTGAGGCTCTCGAACTCCTCCATCGCTACGGGGTTGACGGCCCCCAAATTGTCGATCTTGCGACGAAGGCGCGCGGCGCGATCCTCAGCTTGCGCTCGGTCCTCCGGTGAGGGAACCTCCAGAGCAGACTCGATCGAGGTGTCGTTGTCCTTCTCGATGCGCTCGATCGCATGCTTGACGTCCACCTCGAGCTTGGCCTTCTCCAGACGCACCTCGTTCAGACGAATATTCACCTGCTCCTGATTGGCGCGCGCATCGTCACGTTCGGCCCGGGCTTTCTCGATGATTTCACGCAAGGAGGTAGAGTCGCTCTGCGTGAGCCTCGCCTGCTCCTGCAGCTTCTCGGCCCACTGGGAGATGCCGGTGTAGAGCTCCTCGAAGATTTTGTAGAGCGGGTCGACGCGAAGCCGGATGATCGACAGCGACTCCTCGGTCTGACTGGAGACCTCTAGCGTCTCCGTGAGCTCGGTGATCTCTTTGTCGAGGCTCTCGATGCGGCGGCGCCGGAACTCGATGGATGACTTACATGCCTCCATCTCAGCTTTGGCGGAGCTCACACGCTCGGCGATCTCACTCTTCTGCTGGTTTATGTCGTAAAGGCGTCTGGACGACTCCTCGGTCTGAGTGCGGATGCGCTCGATTTCGGCGGTAAGCGTCTCGATGTTGTCGCGAAACTCCTGCGCCAGCGGCGCCGACTGCCCACGGCGCACCGCGACGCTCTTGAGCTTGAGTTCCGTCTGGTCGCGGCTTGCGTTCAACTGCATCACGTGCTGCTCAAGTCGCTTGATATCGCCCTCAGCCGAGTCGTACGCCCCCTGCAGCTTGGCGAGTTTCTCCGAAAGCTCGAAACCGTCCTGCTGCGCGAGCTCGAGAGCCTTCTCCGCCTCGGAGACGGCCATCTCCTTCTCCCCCAACAACGCCGTAGCGGACTCGGATTCCTCCTCCAGCTCGTTTAGCCTGCGCTGCCTAGACAGCACACCCTCCATGTCGGCAACCTGAGCTCCCAGCGTGATCTTGCCGCTCGGCCACACCACGGCGCCGTCGCGCGTCACAAAGCGGACGTTGCACCCGGAGTTGCGCTCGTGGAAGAGCACGGCTTGCGAGATCGTCTTGGCAACGTAGACGTCGCCCACAAGGGCTCGAATGACCGGCTCGTAGGCGCTCTCGCACTTGACGAGGTCGAGCAACCTCTCGCCGTCCGGGCAGGTGGGCAGCTCGGAGTCGTTCGGTGTGGCCATGTCGATGGGTAAAAATGTCACCTCACCACCCGACGTGCCGCTCTTGAGAAGTCGCTCGGCGATGAGGTTGGCGGATTTCACGTCCACTACGAGTAGGCCCGAGACATCGGCCCCGAGCAGCCTCTCCAGCACCGGCTCGATGTCGGGAGGCGTTGTCACGGCCTGCGAAAGCCTGCCGACCACCCCGGCGAACTCGCCCTGATGCTCGGTGATCCAGTTCATCGCGGGAGAGGCGGTCTCGAACGCTCTCTCAATCTCGCGCAGAGCCTTCGACTCGGCCTGGATATCGGCCAGCCTGTCTCGGGTTGCGTTCATCTCCTTTTTGGACTGGTCGAGCAATCTCACTCGCTTGTCGATGTCGGAGCGCGCGAGCGTTAGCTCACCCTGGACCTTGAGAATGTCGCCCGAGAGCAACTCGCTCTTCTTCCGCTGCTCGGAGAGCTGGTCCTGCGCCTGTGAGATCTCCGCTGTCACCTGGTCCATGCGCTCTTTGAGCAGCTTCTCCTCCACGTCGAGCGATTCGAGCGAGCTCTCAGCGCGGGCGAGTTTGTCCTTGGCGGCGGCCAGAGCGCTCTCGTTGTTGCGGAGCTTGGCGTTCATCGCACCGTACTCATCCTGGGCGCTGCTGCGTTCCTTAGTGACCTGCTCAGAGCTGCGGTTGAGCTCGTTGAAGGTGGAGTAGAGCCCTTTCAGCTTCGCGTTGGTCTCCATGAGTTCCGACTCGGTCTGCGCGTGTTCGTCACGCGCAGCAGCCAGACGCGCCTCGGAGGAGTGGATGGTGCCCCTGAGGTTGGAGAGACGCTCCACCATGTTCTTGCCCTTCTCCTCCAAAATGCGCATGTTGGAGTCGAGGCGGGCCATGATCGACTGGCACCTGTTGCGCTGCTCGTTGAGGTCGCCTACGAAGAGGCCCTTCTGCTCCAGTACTCGCTGGCATTTGGCAAGCTCGGACTCCTTGTCTTCGAGCCTAAACGCCGCGATCTCGGCCTCGCCCTCCACCTCGCGCTCGTTCTTAGATAGATCCTCCCATCTGACCTGGAGGTTGCGAAGGTCGTCGACGGCAAGAGAGAGGCTGATCTCCTTGAGCTCGTTGGAGTACTCCTCGTGCCGCTTGGCACGCGAAGCCTGCCTCTCGAGCGGGCGCAACTGCGATTCTATGACCTTCACAACGTCCCTGACGCGCTCCAGCGTGGAGTCCATCCTGTCGAGCTGACGGGCAGCCTTCTCCTTGCGCTCCTTGTGCTTGAGGATTCCGGCAGCCTCTTCGAGAAGATGCATTCTATCCGTTGGGCGCGACTCGATCATCGCGGTGAGGTTGCCCTGCGTGATGACGGAGTGAACCCCCTCGCCGATACCCGAATCGTGGAGTATGTCGATGATGTCCCGGCGCAGACAGGGGGCCCCGTTCATGAGATACTCGCTGTCGCCGTTGTGGTGCAAGCGGCGGGTTATCACTACCTCGTTGAACTCGATGGGGATGGTGCCGTCGGAGTTGTCCAGAACGAGATCGACCTCGGCCACCTTGGCCGCCGGGCGCGCCGACGATCCGGAGAATATGAGCTCCTCCATAGAGTGTACGCGGAGGTTGGATGTCTTGCGCTCCCCGAGAACCCAGAGCACCGCCTCAGAGATATTCGACTTCCCGGAGCCATTAGGGCCGACTATGGCCGAGATGCCAGGCTCGAAGTTGACGACCGAACGGTCGGCGAAGGACTTGAATCCCTTTAACACCAGCGACTTGAGGTACACGTATATCCCGTTTCACGAACCGGCGCCATGGCACCGTCGCGGCACATCGATGGGGGCAACGGGGAACGCGCTCGACTCAGAACTGGGGCGAGACGCAGCCCGCGCCCTTTTCCAGGCCGCCTCTGCGATTATCCAATAAGCGTATTCTAACCTTTGAGCCACTTGTCTTGGGTCTCGAGGGCGTTCTGCGCGGCGGAGGCCTCGGCTTCCTTCTTCGAGCGTCCACTGCCACTGCCGATCACCTTGCCGTCGCAAAGCGCCTCGGAGAAGAATGTGCAGTCGTGCGGCGGGCCCTCCTCCCGCACGAGCCTGTACTCCAGGCTGTACCCGTGGAACTGGGTGATCTCCTGCAGCTGCCCCTTGTAGTTCATGGGACTCTTTGCCAGCGAAGGGTCAATGCGCGGCACCACGGTGCGCATGATCCAGTCACGCGCCACATCGCTTCCACCATCGATCAGAAGCGCCGCGATCACGGACTCGAACACGTTCTCGAGGGCCGAGTTCATCCCGCGCCCTCCGCTTCTCCGCTCGCTGTTTCCAAAGATGATGATGTCGCCGTATCCGAGTTCCCGCGCGATCTCCGAAAGCATCTCCCCAGAGACCACGGTTTGCTTGAGTATAGAGAGACTTCCCTCATCCATATGGGGGAACCGGGTGTAGACCTCCATCGCGATGACATACCCGAGGAACGAGTCACCCAGAAACTCGAGGCGCTCGTAGGAGAGCTCCACCCTTTTCTCCTCAACGGCAGAGGGATGCGTGAAGGCCTTGATCAGAAGTTTTTTGTCCTTGAACGTGTACCCAAGGATCTCCTCCGCCCGGGTGACCCTCCGAGCGATCTCCTTATCGCTCGGCATCTGCAAATGGGTGCGACGGCGCGTCATGCAACGAGCTTCTCTATGTAGCTGACGGCGTCCCCTACGGTCACTACCCCTTCGAAGACGTCGTCCTCGATGGTTATGTCGAAACCATCTTCAATAGCCGTGATTATCTGGAGAAGGTCTAGGGAATCGACCTCGAGATCATCCTTCAGAGAGGTCTCCTCGCCGATCTCGGAGGCAACAGCGCCGATCTGATCGACAATGGTCTCGACGACCTTTTCAAGAATCTCCTCGCGGTTCACTTGGTCCTCCTATTCCTCGTCTGGACCTAGACTCGTCCCCGCTCAGGACCCGGCTGGCGCCATGGCGAGGTGCTGCAAGTCTTCCTAATTCTTTCGCATCGAAGATGCCTTTGCAAGGTGGTGCGAGCGCGACGTGGAGATACCCCACATCATCCCGCGGGCAACCCCGCTTAGGGGATACCGGTACCGGTGGTCTACGAACCTATTCGCCCATCTCCCTGGCGATGTGCCCTGGGAGATCGTCTCGCACCGCGCGTGCGCAGAGGGCAACTCCGTTGGCGATCGCTTGCGGGGAGGACGAGCCGTGCCCGATGACGCAGACGTTCTTTATCCCCAGAAGCGGTGCTCCTCCATAGGTGTCGGGGCTGACGGTGGACTTGAACTCTCTCAGGTCCTTGTTGAGCTTAGCGGCCGCCAGTTTGTTTCCAAACGACGAGGTCATGACCTGTTTGATCGACCTGAAGAGCAGATCTGCCAAACCCTCCATGACCTTGAGAGCGATGTTTCCGGTGAATCCGTCGGTGACCACCACGTCGCATGTGGCAGAGGTGAGATCGCCGCCCTCTACGTTTCCGATGAAACAGTCGAGAGAGCTGGCCAACGCCGCATGCACCTCCTGGGCAAACATGCTGCCCTTGGTCTCCTCCGAGCCGTTGTTGAGAAGCCCCACCTGCGGGTTCTCGCGTCCGAGCATTACCTTGGCGTATGCGATGCCCATCTTGGCGAACTGGACGATGTAGCCGGGCTTGCAATCTGCGTTGGCCCCCACGTCAAGCAGCACCACGTGCTTACCCGGCACGGGAACGATGGTGGCAAGGGCAGGGCGGGATATGTTCCTGGGGCGTCCGATCAGGATCGTGGCCCCAGTGAGAACCCCGCCGGTGGAACCTGCGGAGTAGAAGCCGTTGGCTCTCCCCTCGTGCACCAGCTTGCAGCCGACCACGATGGAGGAGTCCTTCTTGCGGCGGACGGCCTGCGCGGGATGGTCAGCCATCTCGATGACCTCCGTGGTCTCGACCGCCTCGATTCTGTCGGGATACTCCGCGGCGAGCGCGGAGATGGAGTCCTTCCTGCCGACGAGGAGCACGTTGAGGTACGGATCCTTATCGAGCGCGATCCTCAGCCCCTCGATCACGACGCGAGGGGCGTCGTCCCCGCCGTCGGCGTCGACGCATATGCGGACCTCGGACCTATCGGCACCCGACTCGACCCCTAGTCCATCTAGCTGTTCGCGATCCGTCACATCCTGCGACATTAGTTCCTCCTGGTGATTAAGACGAAGATGGCCGACACCCCAAAGATGCCGGCCCTCTCATCTTACTCTCTCGATTCCGAGTTCGCGTTTACTGTTACTCGGTGACGATGATCTCGCGGTCCTTGTAATGGCCGCAATTCCCGCAGATGTGATGCGGGAGCTTGGTTGCCCCACACTGAGGGCAGACCGAACGTGCCTTGGTTGCGCAGACATCGTTGGTGCTGCGGCGGGAATGGGTCTTAGCGCGGCCCTTGCGCCTCTTGGGTACTGCCATGTCTATCTCCTCCTACAATCAAACCGCGGCTCGCGCAGTTGGTTTAAGCACGAAAGCAGATTCTAACACTGCAAAGGTGTATTGTCATCGAACTTGGAAACCCTGGCCAGCATCGCCCTCGGAGTCGGGCAGTACTTCCCCGTGGGCGGTTGGATCCGCTGTGTCCTGGGCGGGGCCTGGGCTTTCCTGAGTGAGCGTGGAGGGTTCCGAAGCGGCGGCAAGGGACTCCAAAGCCACCTGTGCAGCGACGCGCGCGGCCCTCGCCTGCTCGGGGAAGGTCTGGGTCAAGACGGCCTCTACCTCCTCCGCCACCTCCATTGGGACCCCTTTTGCACGAGCGAGCTCGGAGGCGGTAAGACCAACCATCGCCCTTACCGATCCAAACTCCCTCAGAAGCGACCTTTTGCGCTTGGGGCCGAGCCCCGTGACGCCATCGAGCACCGAGGCCGTCATCCCCTTGCCACGCAACTTGCGGTGGTAGGTGATAGCGAAGCGGTGGGCCTCGTCACGGACCGCCTTCACGAGATAGAGTGCGCTCGAGCCGAGCGGCAGCCTTACCGGCTCGTCCTGCCAGGTGACGAACAACTCCTCATCGGCCTTTGCGAGACCAGCCAGAGGAATATCGGTGATCCCCATCTCGGCCAGCTGGGAGGCCACGGCGTTGAGTTGCGGCTTACCGCCGTCGAGTATCACCAGGTCGGGCTTTTTGGCGAAGCGCTCGTCGGCCCGATTTTTCTCCGAAAAGCGCCTGTCGATGGTCTCGCGCATCATCGCCACGTCGTTGGCCTCCGGGGTCTCCATGCGTATCTTGAAGCGTCGGTACTGCGATGAGTCGACGCGGCCACCCGTGAACACGACCATCGAGGCCACGGAGTAGCGCCCGTGGATGGTAGAGATGTCGTAGCATTCGATGCGCATCGGCGGACCCGGAAGCGCCAGCGCGCTCTCGAGCTGCATGAGAGCGTCGTTTATCCGCGACTCATCGTAACGGGTGCGGATCTTGAAGCGCTGCAGCGAGTGCTTGGCGTTCTGCTCCGCCATCTGGAGAAGGTCGTGCTTGTCGCCACGGCGGGCCACCTTCACGCGCACCTTGGCCCGATGCGGGGAGTCGAGCTTGACGGTGAGCCAGTTCTCGATCGACTCCGTCTCAGCGATGGGTTCGGGAATCACCACCTCACGCGGGATGTCGGAGGTATCGTCGTAGTAGCGCACGAGGAAGGTTTCGATCAGGTCGTCGGAGGGAACATCGCGCCCCTTGTCCAGAACAAACTCACAGCTGTTTATGATGGCCCCCTCACGGATCACGAAGACGTTGACGCCGGTGATGGTCTCCTCACGGTAGAAGCCAAAAACATCGCAGTCCACGTCACTGGAGAGCACGGCGTGCTGGTGTCCCTTGAGGTTCTCGACAACCTCCAGACGCTTCTTTATGCGCCCGGCCCGCTCGAAATCTAGCTCGTCGGCCGCCTCGTGCATCTCCTCGCGCAGGGCCTCGGTGAATTCGCGGCGCTGACCGGAGAGGAACCTCTCCACCTTGGCAACCGAGGCTGCGTACTGCTCCTCGGTGCACATGCCGCAGCAGGGCCCGGGGCCAAGACCCACATGGTAGTCGAAGCACGGCTTGCCACTGCCGAGTGCGCCGATGCCACCCTCGGTGCCGCTCGCCTCCGCCCGCTTTATCTGCCTGTTCATCTCCCGGTAGCGCGCGCAACCCGCGGAACAGATCGGCATCACGTGGCGCACAACGTCGATGAGCCTGCGCGCCGCCTTGGAGTCGGTGTAGGGGCCGAAATAGCGCGTGGTGGGCACGTGACGCTCGCGGGTGAACTTTATAGCTGGAAAGCGATCACCCTTGACTATCGCGATGTAGGGGTAGCTCTTGTCGTCGCGGAAGTCGACGTTGTAGTAGGGCTTGTACTGGTTGATGAGATTCTTCTCGAGCACCAGCGCCTCGTACTCGCTCTCGGTGACGATGTAGTCGAAGGAGCAGACCTCCTCCATCATGAAGGGGATCTTCACGCGCTCATCGGTGCCAGATATATACTGCGACATGCGGTTACGGAGCTGCTTCGCCTTTCCGACGTAGATGACCTCCCCATCCGCGTTCTTCCACAAATACACTCCTGGCAGCAGAGGCACGCGCGAGATCTGCTCCCTCAGGTCGGGAGCAGTGCCGTCTTCGCCGAGGTCGCCGCACTCGGATGCATTTTTCTGGTTCTCATCAGCCATGCGGCAAGTATAGCAGCGCAGCATTCTCCCACGATTCCGCGCATCGAGACCCGAGGATTCGGCAGGAGCTGATGGGTGCGAGCGCTCGCCTTCAGCAATTACGTACTATAGTCACTTTTTCGGCGTATTTAGCTACTATGCGTTAGAATTAATAGGTCACCTTTCAATTCCCTGGAGGTCTTGCATGAGCGACTCGTTTTCCAACAGATTTACCGCAATTGAAGATCAAGCGAGCAAAAGAGATGGCCTCGCAGGACTATGGGAGATAGCCATCAAGCTGCAGGAACTCGACTACCTGCAGGTGTCCGACTACGCGCTGGAGCTTCGCAATCGCTGCATTGGCAACGAGATCGACATCCGGGAGTGCGTCGAGCAGATGGAGAGACATTACGCCCTCGGCGACGGCACCTTCGACGGGAGTGAGAAGGCCGAGGCGGACGTGGTGGCCGCAAGAACAGTCCTCGCAATCGCGAAGGCTGCCAGCATAGAGCCGAGCGCGGAGACGCTCGCAAGGTTCCACGCCGATCTCTTCTCTGGGCTCTCCGACAATGCTGGTCAGTTCAGGAACGGCGCTGTAGACGACATCCCCCCGGCGAGCTGGTACGAGGCAGACGGGCGGGCGTCTGAGGAATCCCCGGCATGCTTAGACGCAGAGAGCATCCGCGCCAAGGTGAGCGAGGTCCTCGGCGCTGCCAAGGCCGCCGTCTCCGAGATTGCAGACGGGAAGAAGAAGCGCGTTGCCAAAATCATCGAGAAAGCATCGGGCGAGCTGGTAGCCCTGCGCCCGTTCGATCACGGAAGCGCCCGGACCGTGACGGCCATGTCGGTAGCCTGGCTCATGTCGCTGGTAGCGTCGGAGGGCCTCTTCTCCTGATCTCAGAGCGCGGCAGCTCCTACGAATCCCCCGCCTACACGCAGCAGGTGCCCGAGACCGGCTTCGGCGGGCTTGAGGTACCTCCCGTCCTCGACCCCCTCTAGCCACAGGCCGTGCGAGCGCTTTATCGACACAAGCTGATCGAACCCGATCGCCTGGAGCTCCTCAAACCCCATCAGAGCGTGCCAGAGCATCGCAATGCCAGACTCCGATCCCCATACCAAAAGCGCGCCCTCCAGGCCGGGTTCCGTGGCAACCATTAGCGGCACCGAGCCGATCGCATCGGAGAAAACCAATCCCTTTTGAAGCATCCCCGTAAACGATGCGGGAGAGACGGGGTCCGCGCCCGCCAGCTCATCTAGCATCTCGGAGCATCCTGGACCCATCATGCACAGGGTCGAGAGAGAGCCGCCCTGATCCTCCACCTCAACATCCGCAAAAACCCTGCCGTTGGAATCGGAGACGCGGCTGTTGGAATCGAGCCATTCGGCGGCCTCTTCGGCTACGGGAGCATCCGTCACCAGCATGTACTCCAGGTCTCCGGTTCTGAGCACGAAGATGAGGTCGATGATCTCACCCTGCGCCGTGAGCATGAGACCATGGCAGCCCGCGCCTACATGGTCGAGCGAGTCGATGTCGGCGGAGAGCATGGTCTTGAGAAAGAAGCTCGAGCTCGCCCCGTGAACCCGCAGCAACCCCTGAAACGACATGTCGGCTACACAGGGGTGGTCGAGCGGAAGCGGTTCGTTGGTCTCGACTCCGTAGTCGCAGACGATCTCGGCATCCCCGAACGTCCCGAACCTCGCGCCCAGCGAAATATGCTCAAAACGGAGAGCTCCTGACATGAGAACCGCCTCCCTCTGATCAGTCACTGATCTTGCGGCTCGACAGCTGACTCCAAACCGGCGGATATCAGCGGGTACGTGTCGGAAACCTCGACAGACTGCTGTGCCTCCGGGAGATTACCTGTGAACAGGCTTATAAACCTACTCCATAGCATCTGGAGATGCCCGATGATGCCGGGTTTGGCAACGTCTTCGGCTGCCACAAGCTCGACGCTGGCAACCTCGTTGCCATCCTGGTCCACCCATGCGATGGTACCCACGTAATCCCCCACCGTGATGGCGCCACTAAGATCCTCCATGCTCACCTCAACGCTTAGATCGGGATCGTAGTCGAACACGAAGGCTGTGGCGCTCTCGGCAGTCTGTACGTCGAAGGTGACATCAAGCCAGGCGGCGGCCACCGCCTGGCCGACATAGGTGCTTGCGGCCATAAGCTCAACGGTGTGGTAGTGGGAGAAACCCCAGTCGAGGAGCGTTTGCACATCCGTGTAGCGCTCGTCGACCGTTGAGCACCCGAAGGCGATCGCGTAGAGTTCGACCCCATCGCGAGACGCCGAGCCGGCGAAGCAGTACCCAGCGCTTTCGGTGTAGCCGGTCTTCAGCCCGTTCATACCCTCGTAGGTGTCAAGCAGTATGTTGGTGGAGCTGATCTCCACAGTGCTTCCAGTGGCGGTGGAGGTGTATGTAAAGCTCGTTGTGGCAACGACCTGCCTAACAATATCGTTCGACATCGCCTGCTGCATAAGGATGAGGTAGTCGTAGGCGGTGGTGTAGTTCGCCTCGTCGCTAAGACCGCTCGAGTCGGAGAACTCGGTGGAATCCATGCCGAGTTCGTCGGCCTTCGCGTTCATGAGCGCGACGAACGCCTGCTCGTCACCGTCGCCGTAATACTGCGCGATCGCCATGGCGGCGTCGTTTCCAGATGGGAGCATCGCGCAATATATGAGCTCCTCGAGCGTGAGCACATCTCCGGCGGTGAGGTCGGCGGTGGAACCCTCGAGATCCGCCGCCTCCTCCGACACGGTGATCTCGTCGTCGAGGTTGCCCTGCTCCAACGCTACCAGAACCGTCATCGTTTTGGTCATCGAGGCCATGGTGACCTGGGTGTCGGCATTGCGCTCCCAGAGAATCTTGCCGTCGGATGTGGCAAGTATGCCAGCTGAGCAGGAGACGTCGGGTGCCTCTGCGGCAAGCGAAGTGCCCTGGACGTCTGCAAGAACAGTTGTGCCGACCACGTCGGCTTCCAGCACAGAGGCGGCCGCCCTCGCGGGAAGCAGAGCGCCCACGAGCAGAAACGCCGCCACAAGAGATGCGACGGCAGATCCCACGCGCCCCCACGCGTTACCTGAACGCGCGGGGGAAACGGTCTTGCTTATTGTTGAGTTACCAGACAGCTTTCTAATCCTTGTAGATCTCTTCAGAGGGAATGCACGAGAAACCTGCGGACTCCACGGCCTCCCTCGCCCTCTCTGCCGGATCGACCTTTATTACACACATGGCCTTGCCATCGCCCATCGCGAAGCAGTATGCGTACTCCACGTTGATGGACATCGCATCGAAACCAGCCATGAGCTTTGCAAGCCCACCGGGCTCGTCATCGATACGCACGGCCGCAACCTCCACGATAGAGGCGCGGAACCCCTTAGCGTCGAGGATGTCGCGAGCCTGTTCGGGAGTGTCGCAGACGATCCTCGCGATCCCGTACTCGGAGGTGTCGGCGATCATCATGGTCGCCATGTTGATACCCGAGTCTCCGAGGGCTTTGCATAGAGAGGCAAGGCGCCCCTGCTTGTTCTCGAGAAAAACGGTAAGCTGCTTGATCATCTCTACTCGCCAGCCTTCCTGAGATCGACAACCCTCTTGGCCTTGCCCTCGCCACGGATGATGGACTTGGGCTCGACAACACGAACATCTACGGCGATCTGCAGATTCGACTTGAGTTCGCTCTTGATTGCGGATTGAAGCTTCTCGATCTTACGAACTTCGTCGAAGTCGAAGCCGGGAACGGTCTCGACCTTGAGTGTAACATGGTCCAACGGGCCGTTGTTGGTGAGCTCGATCTGATAGTACGGCGCAACCTCGTCGAACAGCGTGATCACCTGCTCGATCTGGCTCGGGAACACGTTGACGCCGCGGATGATCAGCATGTCGTCAGTGCGCCCGTGGAGCCTGTCGATGCGCTTGAGCGTGCGGCCGCAGGCGCACTCGCCGGAGAGGAACCTGGTGATGTCCCTGGTACGGTAGCGGAACAGCGGCGAGCACTCCCTATCGAGACTGGTGATAACCAACTCTCCCCACTCGCCATCGGGAACCGGGAGAAGGGTCTCGGGGTCGACGATCTCGGCATAGAAATGGTCCTCGGAGACATGCAATCCAGTCTGCTCCGCGCACTCGCACGCGACGCCCGGGCCCATGACCTCCGACAGGCCGTAGATATCGATGGCCTTGGCGCCCAGCTTGCGCTCAATCTCGGCACGCATGTTGTTGGACCAGGGCTCGGCACCGAGCACACATCCCGAGATCTTGAACTCCTCAGCGGGGTTGTATCCCAGCTCGATGGCGGTGTCGGCGATCAGCAGCGCATAGGACGGGGTGCAGCAAAGGATATCGGTCTCGAAGTCCTTCATGATCTGCACCTGGCGCTTGGTGTTTCCAGAGGAGGTGGGAATACACATGGCACCGAGGCGACGAGCTCCCTCATGCCCTCCGAGTCCGCCGGTGAACAGGCCGTAGCCATAGGACACCTGGACCTTGGACTTCTCGGAACCGCCAACCGCAACGAGGAAGCGCGCGAAGCAGTCTCCCCAGTTGTCGATGTCGTTTTGCGTGTAGCCGCAGACGGTGGCCTGGCCGGTGGTTCCAGAGGAAGCCTGGACCCTTATCGCGTCGGATGGATCCATTCCAAACATCCCATACGGGTAGTTGTCGCGAAGATTCTGCTTGACCGTGGTCGGACCCTTAGCGATGTCCTCAAAGGAGCTGATCGAATAGGGATCGTATCCGGCCTGGTCGAAGAGATTCTTGTAGAACGGGATGTGCTCGTAGCAGTAGATCGCCGTCCTCTTCGCGCCCTCGAGCTGCTTCTGCTCGATGAGCACATGGTCCATGGTCTCGATTTCTTCCTGGTAGTACAACCTGGTCACCTCGCTAGCTTTTGTCAAAGCGGTAGCATTCCGACGACGTGTCGCGCCCGGGATGTTCAGGACCTCAAAACAGCCCCTTTGGGCGCAGATTGGGAGTGTCATCTTGGCACGCCCGCGCCGAATGCGAAATCTAACTGCGTATGATAACCCCGTAAACAGCCCGAATGGGCGACATTGGCGGACTATTCGGCGCCAGCCCCACAGGCTCTAGGAGGGACTCTAAGAGGAGTCGTCCGTGTCGTCTGTGGACTCGTCGTCCGAGCTGGTATCGGAGACCTCCGGTCCGTAGGAAACTACCTGGGTACGGGCGCTGTAATTCGAGACTATACTCTCCTCCCTTATCAGGCTCCCGTCGGATGAGTAAACCCATCTCATGATGGTGACGCTGTGTCCGTTCAGGCCGCTCGAGACCACCACCTCGGTGCCTGGATCTAGGGTCTCGTCGTACTCCCTCTCCGTGGTGTACTCATCGCCCTCTTCCCAGCTCGTCATCTCGTATTCCACCGTGTAGCCGGGGTCGATCCCCCACAGCGAGCAGGTGACCGAGTAGTCGTCGTAGTCGACGAGGATGATCATGTAGTTGTTGGTGTCGTTGGTGAATTTGAGATCGAAGTACGGGTAGGCGATAGCGGCGTCCATGCCGTCCTCGTAGGTTGAGACGTAGTTGGAGTGGTTGTGACGCTCGTCGATGGGGTACCCGGCAAAAAAAGCGGCGTCGTAGACCGTGGTGGCAACCTGGCAGATGCCGCCCCCGATCTCCGACTCTACGCGCCCGTTGATTATGGTTCCCGCCTCCTGAAACCCCTTCTCAGCGTTGCACTCGCCCGCAGTGTCGTTGAGACTGAACGTCTCGCCCGGCGCGACCACAGTGTTCGTGAGAATGTCCGCTAGCAACTTGATGTTGATTATCTTGTTGCCGGTTCCGTTGAACTGCGTGGTGTAGGAGGAGATCAGATTGGATGTGAGCCCCAACTCCACGGCATCGTCGTAGGTGAGGTCGGGGTAGCTCGTCGCAAGGGTCATGGTCACCTCGCGGGAGACGCCCTCCTCGCCCGCATCCGCATCCGCGGATCCGGACTGCTCCTCTTCCTGATCCTCACCCGTGGCGGCGGCCACCGCGGCCTTCGACTCGTCCTCTTCCTCCTGGGTGATCTCTCCCGATTCGAGGCACAGTCCGGAGTCGGAGAACATGATCGAGTTCAACTGCGAGGCCATGTCTATGTAGTTGGGCCCGATGCCGGTCTGCGCCTCCGTATACTCCAGCGTCTCACCGTCGTAGGTGAAGTGCACGTTCTGCGCTGCGGTCCCAACATCCTCCATGCCCTCGAGCGACGACACCAAAGTCTCGAGGTTCTCGCTAGACACATACGGAATCAGGGAGTTATTCCCGAACAACCCGGTCCTCACAAACGTCGAGATGGACTGACCCAGAAAATCGGAGTCTAGCGTCCAGGAAGCGGAGCTCTCGTAGGTCATCTCCACCGACTCGGAGATGGCGGCTTGGGCGATCTCCGCCGCCTCCTGCGCGTCCTCGTCCGTGACCTCGGTCTTGACCTCCTCCATCGGTACCACAAGGTACCTCTCGTCCCCAGAGGACAGCATCGCCGTTTCGAGAAGCGAGGTGAAGCTGTCGCGTACAACCATGTAGCCGTCGTTTCCTGAGGTGGTGGTGAAGGTTCCCTCGGAGAAGGTGATGTTCGGGTTGACCATGACCTGCCCCAGCGCGTTATCCAGAATGCTCGCGAGCGCCTCCACATTGGTGTCTTCCATAGAAACGCGCAGATCGATGCTGGCTCCAAACAGCGTGGTGGCGAGCCTGCCAAAGATGAAATTCCAGCCGCGACCGATCTCGTAGGCCTGCTGGGCAAGCGCCTCGGAATCCACGTACGCGCCGACCAGGGTCGGATCTATGGAGAAAACCGGGCCCTCTGGCGGGGTGGTCTCGTAGGATTGGAGCGTCTCGTAGTCGAAGGTTATCTCGGTTGCGGTGGAATCGGAGTTCACAGACTCCTCGTCCTCGTACAACAGGATCTGGCCATCACTGACCTGCGAGGAGAACGCTTCATCTATTGCGGTTGCGGCCTCCTCCACGGTCATGCCGCCCAAATCCAGCCCGGCGATACTCACACGCGCGTGAATCCTGTTTCCCGTGGCGATGGCGTCCACCGCACAGAAAAGCATCAGGGCAATGGCGAGGGCGAGAATGACAGTAAGGATCTTGTGCCTGCTCGGCCACGACCCGGTCTTGGCGGAAGAGCCGTAACCACGTCCGCCATAGCCGCCACCGTGGCCACTCGTGCGCTGCCTCCTGGAAGAGGAGCGCCCAGACACCCCCTTCCTGGAGGATGTGAGACCAACGCCCGATCCGAAATCGCCCCCATTGCCCCTTCTAGGGTTTCTGGATGCCGGCCTCCTGGCAGGCCTACCGCCCGACAGGGACGACCCGCTCGATCGGCGAGATGACCTGTCGCTGGACATCTAGGCGACCTTTCCTTCTCTGTCGGAGGTATTGGAGATGCCATGGTCTGCCGCCGTGGTCCCATACCTGATCCCCCTGTAGAGATAGAGGGCGGCGGCGATCCACTGGAGGACGACGCCCACATACGCGAAGAAAATGCCGAGCGACACGTCACCCGCGCCGAAACCTGGCAGCCATGATATCTCGAACCAGTCGAGCCCGCCGACCAACGGCCAGTTGAGCATCAGCATGCAGAAAGCAAACATCATGAAGGCGGTGGCGAACTTGCCAACGTAGGCCACCGTGATCTCGTTGCCGTGGGTCCTCTTCATCCAGAGAAGGAGGATTCCCAAGATTATGTCACGCGCGAATACAAGGATCATGATCCACAGGGGGATGCGTCCGGTGACGAAGATCGCGATCACCCCGAATATGAGAAGTACACGGTCGTTAAACGGATCCAGCAACTTGCCCAGCTTGGTGACGCTGTTGGTACCCCTGGCGATCTGGCCATCAAGCCAGTCGGTAGCCGCTGCAGCCGCGAAGATGATGGCGCCTAGGATCACTTGTCCATAGAAGACGTAGACCACAAAGAAGACCGGGATCATGATTAGGCGAAGCAATGAAATGATGTTGGGAAGAGTAAGGATGCGATCCTCACCGGTGCGCCAAAAGGGAGGACCTGCGCCGTCGGCGCCGGCATTATTCTGGCGACCTGACTTCGTGTCTCCCATCGATCCTCCTCTCAAATTCCCGACCGCGCCCTGGGGCAGCCGAGAACGGCGAGCGATCGCGGGCGCATCCGAAGACATCATATCACCGGGAGGGCACCAACCCTTCGCCTGCACCTGCCCACCTTTGCCGCCGGCCACTTCATCGACTTACGCGGTAAAGACATGCCAGTCGTGGCGGTTGGTAGATGGGCTCTGCCAATGGGGTCTCACGTAGAGGCATTGCTTAGGGCACGCGCGCATACATGCCTCACACTGTATACACATGAAGTGGTTGATTTTCCAGGTCTTGTTGCCCTTGTCCACAACTATCGCGTAGGTGGGGCAGCCCCTCGCGCACATCCCGCACAAAACGCACTCATCCATGTCGATCTCCATGCTGCCCTTAGAGTTGATATGGGGCTCGTATGAAACCTCCGGATAGCGTACGGTGTCGGGCTCCGACACCATGCCCGAAAGCGATCTCTTCCCCAGCTTGAAGAACTTCATCGCAACCACGCCCTACCTCTCGGTACAGCTTATGCACGGATCGATCGTCAAGATGTTGATCGGCACGTCCGCCAGGTCGCATCCCTCGAGTATCTTCAGCAGACCGGCAAGGTTTTGGCTCGTGGGGGTTCGCACGCGAAACCTGTCGAGGAACTTGGTGCCGTTGCCCTTTGTCAAGTAGAGGGCCTCCCCACGGGGCTGCTCGATCCTGACGAGGGCACGTGAACCTGCCTCCGGCTTCTCCGACGGCTTGACCTTCACGGAAACAGGACCCTGCGGGATCTTGGAGACGAGCTCTCTGATGATGTCGATGGACTGGTTGACCTCCTCGATGCGCACCCACACCCTACCGAAGCCGTCACAGTCATCCGTCGTGACCGGCTCGAAGCCCTCAATCGAGGCATACGCCCCGATGCCGTGAGCCCTCACGTCGATGGCGACCCCCGAGGCACGTGCGAAGGGACCGACGCAACCGAGCCTGATCGCATCCTCCTTGGGCAAAATTCCCACCCCCACGAGACGACTCCTGACCGTAACATCGTCCAGGAAGGCGCGGGTGATCTTTCGGTACTCCACCTGCATCTCCATGATCTCGTCGAGGATCTGCCTGAGATCAGCGTCCACGATATCGAGGTTAACCCCGCCGACGTTGCATACCGACAGAATGACCCTGCCGCCGGCCGTGCGCTCGAAGATGTTGAGTACCACCTCGCGGAGGCTCCAGCACTGGTAGAAGAGATTCTCGAACCCGAAGGCGTCGGCCATGAGCCCCAGCCACATCAGGTGACTGTGGATCCTGGACAACTCGTTCCATATCACCCGCAGGAAGTCAGCCCTTGGCGGTATCTCGATTCCCATGAGCTGCTCGACCGACTGGGAATAGCCGTAGCTGTGGCCAAAGCTGCATATCCCGCATATGCGCTCGGCGACGTGGACAAAGTGCTGATAGTCCTTGAGCTGCACCAGCTTCTCGAGCCCCCTGTGCACAAATCCCATCTGGGGAATCGCCGCCACCACGCGCTCGTCCTCCAACTCCAAGCTCAGATGCAACGGCTCGGGGAGAACAGGGTGCTGCGGCCCAAACGGGATCACCGTGCGCTTGGGTGCCTCGGGACTATCCGAACCGTGCGGTCCTTCGGTGGTGACGGCGCCATCGAGCGCGCGGCCATCGCCATCCGTCGGCTGGGCTGGACGGGACTGCATCTCGGACGCGTCATCCGAGGCGACGGACTCACCCTCCTCAGAGGCCCTCGGGTTCATCGGAGCCGGGATGGACACATTGTAGAAGCTCCCCTTGAAGTCGGGAGTAAGTCCTTCGACGCGGATGCCATAGAGGTCCTGAATCTCATTTTCGTAGACGAACGCGATGGGATACTGGCCGGTTATGGAGGGTATCGTCGCGCCATCCGGGACCACCACAACGAGACACTCCCCGTCAATGCCCTTGATGAAGGTGTACGTGAGCTCAACCCCATCCTCCACCGTCGAGGCACATATCTGGATCATGCGCCAATCGGCGGCGCGTCTTTGCGCTGCCTCCTCGACCACCCGGTCAATGTCTAGAGGCAACACGTCGAAGACCGGCACCGCCCCAATCATCGCGCCTGACGCATGGAGCCCCACCTCAGCAACTCTCGTCCGAAAACCTCCAACGTTGTCAGCCACGCTGATCACCTTCCGAAGAACCGCTCTCCGCCTTCTTGCGAGGAGCGGGAATGAACACCTGTCTCTCGCGTAAGATCTCCCCTGCCCTCACGTCACGCGGAAGCGTCGGGTCCACCAGCCCAGTCCCGATAGAGTCGATCGGGACATTGGGTGCGGCGACTCCCTCGTCTGGGGTGGAGGCCAGGGTGCCGGCGTCGATCGGCAGCCCATCGCGCAGCTTACGCCTCCTGCGCTCCAGGATCTCGACCCCCTCGATCACCGCATCGATGATAGCCTCGGGGCGCACCGCGCATCCGGGAGCGTAGACATCGACGGGGATGACCGAATCGGCCCCACCCACCGTGTTGTAGCACTCGCGGAAGATGCCGCCGCTGCACGCGCACACCCCGCATGCCACAACCACCTTGGGCTCGAGCATCTGGGTATAGAGCTGCTGCAGAACCGGGATGTTCTGGTTGTTGATGCCACCCGTGATCAGCAGTATGTCGGCGTGCTTGGGGTTTCCGGTGTTCAGGATCCCGAACCTCTCCACGTCAAACCGCGGAGTGAAAGTCGCCAGAACCTCGATGTCGCAGCCGTTGCAACTCGATCCGTTGTAGTGAAGCACCCATGGCGAGAGCCCGGTGGATGTCTTGTTTCCTTTTCCTATTCTCATCTCGCACCTCTAAAGCCTCTACAGGACCGCCGCAAACTGCAGGAAGGCCAGATTGATGCCCACGAGCACGAACGTAACCAACCACGAAGCCGTAAGAAGAGTCTTCCACTTAACTCGCGCGGAGTTGTTGTCGATGAGAATCTCCAGGATGAGGGCGAGGGCAGCGACCACGATGGCGATTATCCACGACCACCAGGCCGAGTTCACAAAGAACATACCCACCATGCCCAAGAGAAGAACCGTCTCGTACCAATCCATAATCTCTATCATCGCGAGCGTGCGGCCGCTCATCTCCGTCGTGACCCCCCGCACGATCTCCTGATGCATGTGGTGGGACTGTGCGAGATCGAACGGCGACTTGTGGAGTTTGATCGTGAGAATGAACAGGAACGCGAGGAACACCAGTGGGATGCTCGCGATAAGCGGGAGCTCGCCGAACGATAGCGCCGCCACATCGGGAGATCCACACGCGAGATAGACCGCCATTGGCATCAGCAGCATAAGCGGCTCGTAGGCCATGACCTGCAGGTTCTCCCTCTGAGCTCCTACGTCGGAATATGGCGATCTTGCACTGTAGGCAGCGATCACCACAAACAGCGAGGAGAGCGTGAGCATGAATACCGACAGCAGTAGATTGCCCCCGGAGAAGAATATGACTCCCGCTATAACCGCCGTGATCAAGGCGATCATCACGTAGAAATCGATGACGCCGTTCACCGCGACCCTATCCTTGTTAAGGAGCTTGGCCACATCGTAGAGCGGCTGCAAGATGGGCGGACCGACCCTGCGCTGCATCCGAGCAGTGATCCTGCGATCGACGCCCGCGATCAGCATCCCTAGAAATGGGCCGACGACCACGAAGGCGACCGCTCCCACTATAGAGAAGACCATCATGTTCACAGAAGGGCACCCCCTCCGAGTGCCGAGGCAACCAGTCCCGCGCATATAAGCACGATGCAGACGATGCATGCGGGCCTATCGAGAACCCGCTCTGAGAACCACTCGACTATGGTCCAGTTGGCCGTGGTGGCGACTCGGCGCATACCCATCGCCCCCATGAACTCCCGCTTGTCGGGGTCGGTGGAGATTCCGGCCATGTAGACGCTCCGTCTACGAACGTGGTCTCGGTTGAACATCGCGAGGTACAGCACCATCAGAACAACAGTGAGCGCCGCCGTGAAGATCAGGTAGGGTTCTGGCCCGATCGTAGCGTTGACCCCCACAACCTCGGCGGTAAACATCATGTCGGCGTATGGTGTGACCACGAGCGACGAGGCGGCCGGCATCGCAACACACAGAGCGAGGGAGAGCGCGATGCACGTTCCTACCGCCACCCACTCGCAGCGATGGACCCCACCCTCAACGTTGTCGGCGGTGGGGCCGACGGCGCTAATCTTACCGAGCCACTTCGCCCAGAAGAAGAACGTGGGGGCGCTGCCGAAGGCTACGAGCATCAGTGCGATCAGGTTACCGGCATCGACGACCGAGACCATGGTGGCCCACTTGGAGACAAGCATACCGAAGGGCGCCACGAACATGCACAGCATCCCCGCCCCCATTATGCGCGCCAACCTCGGCATGCGAACGAAGAGGTTGTCCATGCACTCGATGTCTCGCGAGCCGATGTGGTGCTCCGCCGTCCCAACACACATGAAGAGCATCGCCTTGGTTGCCGCGTGGAAGACCATGAGAAACGTTGCGGCCCAAACCCCCTCGACGGTTCCGATGCCGGCGCACAACGCCACGAGCCCGAGGTTAGCGACGGTCGAGTACGCGAGAACGCGCTTGGCGTCGGTTTGGGCAACCGCCATCAGCGAGGTGAACAGAAACGTCGCACCGCCCACAAACACCACCATCATGCCCGGAAAGTTCATGCCCAGGCAGGGCGAGAGCTTCACCAACAGAAAGACACCCGCCTTCACCATCGTGGATGAGTGCAGGAGTGCGCTTGTGGGAGTGGGTGCGACCATCGCCCCCAGCAGCCATGAGTGAAACGGAGCCTGGGCGGATTTGATCAGGCCGGAGACCGCCAGCAGCGCAACCGGCAGCATGAGAGCGGCGGAGACGAGAGCTCCGGAGCTGGCCATTGCTACGAGCTCGGACAGCGAGAGTATCTGCTGAGAGAACCCCACCAGCAGGATCGCAGCCCCAAACGCGATTCCTCCGATCAGGTTCATGTATACCTGCCTGAAGCAGTTGTTGATGGCGGTCTCGGTGCGGGTATAGCCGATGAGAAGGAACGAGCAGACGGTGGTGACCTCCCAGCCGGCGAACATCCAGGAGAGATTGTCGGAGAGGACGATCAGAAACATCGCCGACAGAAACACGAACATCAGCGAGAAGAAGAGTGGCTGCCTGCGCTCGTCTCCCTCATGAAGAGAGGCAAAATCGCGCATGTAGCCAACCGCGTAGATGCAGATGAGACTGCCGATCACCCCGATCATGAGCACCATGATCGCGCTGAGGGAATCGACGTAGAGGCCGTTGGCGACATGTATGTCGTGGGCCACGGTGAACTCGATAGCGCATACGACAGATGCCTGGATCAGCGCGAGCACGAGAGCAAGCCAGCGTCTGTGCCTGATCGCCTGAACCAAGACGATGAGGCACATCAGCATGTCCACCGCGAACAGTATCCAGCTCACGACGGTGGAGTCGAACGAGATGTAGACGGGGCTGCCAACGAGATGCATCGCGGCGAGCGCAATCGAAGCCACGATTATGACAGCGCTGCCGATGAAGGTGACCGCGTTGCGAAACCGTGCGTTACGAACCACCCATATCAGCGCAGCGGGCACCAGTGGAAATAGGATCAGAAACCCTACGATTTCCAAGGACACGATAGCCACCTCG
>CAYRYP010000002.1:0-1730 GCA_964428485.1 uncultured Coriobacteriaceae bacterium | reverse complement strand
ACCTCGGCCGAACTAGATTATCTCGAAGTTCTCGCCTACTCGCTCTTGGCGTTGGGGGTGGCGTAGATCTTCGCGGCGTTCTGCTTGCGGCGCTTGCTGGTGATCCAGTGAGAGTTGGCCCACAAGTCGTCGGCGACGGGTGCCCAGTTGTCCGCAGCGCTGTGACACTTCGCGCACAGACTGTCGACATCCTCGATCTCCTGCATGTCGGTGGAGTGCGCGCCAGACTCGTGGACCATCTTGGCGAGCACATCCTTGTTGTCCAGCAGCGGGCAGGGACGCAGCATGTTCTCATTGAACGGCTGGTTGTTCTTGTAGGCCTGGAACAGCGGGCGCTGGTAGGCCTCGAGCAGGGTGTGCTCGTAGATGTTGGTATCGGAGTAGTGGATGAACGCACAGGGCTCAACGTCGCCGTTGGCGTTGATGTGCAGGTAGTAACGACCGCCAGCGATGCAACCGTCGACGAACTCGCCATCGTTCCAGAAGTCCATCGTGAAGAGCGGCTTGGTGGTACGGAATGTGCGAACCGCATCGTACATGAACTTACGGTCCTCTGCGGTGGCGATCAGATCGGTCGGAGCACCCACTCCAACGGGCATGTAGGTGAAGAGCCAGGCGAACTTGCAGCCCTGGTCAATCAGGAAGTCGAAGTACTCCTCGCTGCCGATGGTCTTGGAGTTCTGCGAGGTATAGCAGCAGGAAACACCGAAGAGGCACTTGTTCTCGCGGAGGATCTTCATGGCCTCCATGACCTTCTGGTAGGTTCCGCTGCCGCGACGGGCGTCGGTGGTCTCCTCATAGCCCTCGATGGAGATCGCGGGGATGAAGTTTCCAACGCGGACCATCTCCTTGGCGAAGTCATCGTCGATGAGGGTTCCGTTGGTGAAGGCCAAAAACTCGCAGTCATCGTGCTTCTCGCAGAGGGTGATAATGTCCTTCTTGCGGATCAGAGGCTCGCCACCAGTGTAGATGAACATGTGGGTGCCCATCTCCTTGGCTTGCTTGATAATGTCATCCATCTTCTCGATGGTCATGCTCGTCTGGTGGCCGAACCCGGCGGCCCAGCATCCGGTGCACTCGAGGTTGCAGGCGGTGGTGGGGTCGATCAGGATAGCCCAGGGGACGTTGACGCCGTACTGAGCCTTGACCTGCTCCTGCCTTTGGGAGCCAAAGATTGTCGCATTGACGATGAACTTCTCAAAGAGAGCGGCGCGGATGTTGGGGTGCACGTCGGTCCAGAGGCTCATGATGAGCTTGTACCAGTTGCTATCCGGATTGCCGAGGACCTCCTGAATGAGGTCGCGCTGTCCCTTGAAGAAATCAGTGTCATCCATCATGCCGACGAGCTTCATGATCCTGTCGAAGCCCTTCTCTGGGTTCTCATTTAGATAGGTCAATGCCTTTTTGACTGCGAAGGCCTTGACCTTGGTCCCCATGTCTGCCATGGTCGAACGCTCCTTTGCTCTCCTTTTCCTGGCGAATGCGTCCCGGCGCGGACTCAGTTCTATATCGCCAGGGTTACCTTTTCTGTGGCTGGAATACCATCTTGAAAAGAATACTACCCGTGGGCCGAGATAGCCCCTCAAAACTCGCCGGAGTCACATTATTTATTCGAGCAATGATACTCGCAGGGATTGATCGTTGCCAGCCAATTGTTCGCACATATATGTTTTCGGAAACAACCGACGGATGAGCGTGCCTAAGCGTGCCTAGCCAGGAGCGTGCACCTT
>CAYRYP010000001.1:47397-68701 GCA_964428485.1 uncultured Coriobacteriaceae bacterium | reverse complement strand
TATGATGGGCCTGAACACTGCGGTTGGGGTCCTCGCGGTGTTGGTGGCGGTATTCCTCTTCAAGGGTAACAGGAAGCGCGCAGCCAGGCTCAACCTTGTCAGCTCCACACTCATACTTCTGTCCCTGCTTCCTGTCATATCTCTCACGGGCGCCGACGTCCCCGCGCTTGTGACCCTGATAGCCGCCATTGTTACGGGGACGATCGCGACGCTGCTTGACCGGAACGTCATCGAGGAGGTCAGGCAGGAACGCCGCACGCGCCGTATGGACCGAAAAAAGAGGCGCGAAGAGAAGGCTAGGTTCTACGACGAAAACGTACCTGAGGGGCACTTCTGCAACCTCAACATCTTCTACCTGTTCTGGACCTTCTTCTTCTGCTCAATACTCGGACTTCTGTTCGAGACCGTCTACCACGCTGTGACCGTCGGGGGTTACCAGGATCGTGCGGGACTTCTCTTTGGCCCCTTCTCCCCCATCTACGGTTTTGGTGGCGTATTGATGACCATTGCGCTCAACCGTCTGAAGAACACTAATCCGCTTCTCGTATTTGTGATAAGCGCTGCGATCGGAGGGGCCTTCGAGTTCTTCACCAGCTGGTTTCTGGAGATCGCCTTCGGCATCGTCGCATGGGACTATACAGGATCATTCTTGTCCATCGATGGTAGGACCAATGGCTACTACATGTTCCTCTGGGGGATCCTCGGCCTGTTGTGGGTCAAGGTACTCCTGCCCATCCTCCTGTGGATGATTCGCAAGATCCCGTTCAATGCACGCTTCGGCCTCACCGGAATATGCATGCTGCTCATGATCGCCGATGGCATCATGACCCTGCAGGCGATGGACTGCTGGTACAAGCGCGAGGCGGGCCTCGAACCTTCCTCGGGGATAGAGCTCTTCTACGCTGAGTACTTCGACAACGACTACATGGAGAACAGGTTCCAGACGATGAAGCTGAACCCGGAGAGTGCCTCGAGAATCTAGGGTCTGACCCCTCGCATCTTCTGCAACAGGGCGATCAGCTGGGCGCGTTCATCGCGGTCGAGCGCGCTGGTAGCCCCATCCTCCCATTCCCTGTATATAGTGCGGACCTCAGCTAGGATCGACATCCCCCTGTCGGTGAGATGGAGCACAAACGCCCTACCGTCGCTCTTGTGCCTATTCCTAGTTGCCATTCCGCAGGCTACGAGCTTCTTGACGCAACGGGTTGTGTGCCCGGTGTCGGCATTTACCGCATGTGCCAGCTCCGTGGGTGAACAGTTGGGGTTCTCCCCTATATAGGCCAGAAACGAGATTTGGGCCGGCGTTATCCCACAATCACCGAGCTGCTCGGAGCAATAGGCTGCGAAATCATCATTTAGGGCTGATATAAAATCTGCTAGATTCATACTCATATTTTCTAAAATATTATTGACTTTGTCAGATACCCTCAATATAATTGACTTTGTCAACAAAAAGATATCACATCAGTTGCGTAAAAGGAGTGACGAACAATGTATGAGATCATGCCGCTTACCAGAAGGTCCACTCTGACGAGGACTTACGATCCCTTCTCGATCTTCGATGAGATCGAGAAGAGCTTTTTCAATCGTGGTACCTCCACTCTAGGGTTCAAGACCGACATCAAGGACACCGGTGACGCCTACGAGATCGAAGCCGAGCTGCCCGGGTTCGACAAGGACCAGATCGACATAGAGGTGCAGAACGACGTGCTGACCATCTCGGCAATACGCAAGGACGAGCACGAGGAGAAGGATGAGAACGGCAAGTACATCCGCCGCGAGCGCTCCTATGGTTCCTTCTCGAGGGGCTTCGACGTCTCCGACGTGGATGTGAACTCCATCACGGTTGGCTATGACAACGGCATCCTGGCCATCAAAATGCCGAAGAAGGGCGAGCAGGAGCCCGAGGTCAGAAAGCTCACCATCGGTTAGATCGAGCTTCTGGCAAGACTTGAGGAAGCTTCCAGACGAAAGCGGTCTGGGAGCTTCCGCTCTTTTTGGATATAGATTGGGAACAGGGACGAAAGCACTATCCGATTGAGACTGACGTCCTCTTGCCGGTACAGATGATCCTGGCCACCTTGTTCCCAAGATCGTCCTCTACGTCTACGGTGTAGTAGCACATGGACCTTCCGACCTTGTCGGGAACCGCCTTGGCCACGAGTCTCTCTCCCCTAACGGTGCCGATGAACTCGATCGTGCTGCTGACGGTGACGGTGAGCGTACCCTGGTGGTTGGTCGCCACTGCGAAGGCGAAGTCAGCCAGTGTAAAGATCAACCCGCCCATTACGTTGCCACTGGCGTTTCTGTGGTTGTCGCCAATCTTGCAGGAGCAGACGGCCATATCGCCATCCACCTCGTCGATCACAGCCTCCGCGCAGATGGTCGCGAACCTGTCGTTAGCGAATACCTCGCGGATCTTCTCGAGTTCCTCCTCGGTCATTCCGGTCTCAGTCCTCCCTCTTCTTGCCCCAGTAATAGAGCGCTACAGTTCCGGGACCGGTGTGGCTCCCGATAGTGGTGCCTACGTAGTTGATGTCGACCTTGCCATCCATCTTCGTGAAGCGCTGTTCGATGAGATCGGCCACAGCCTTCGCATCCTCGTAGCAGTTAGAGTGCGTTATGGCGACTTTCCCATCGTAGTCGAGACCATCGCGGGCGTACTCCTCCATCTTGTTGACGATCTCCTGGATGACCTTCTTCTTCCCGCGGATCTTGAACCTGGGGATAAGATGGCCACTCGAGTCCATGTTAAGGAGTGGGCAGATGTTGAGCACGGTGCCAAACCAGCCGGACGCCTTGGAGATGCGTCCCCCTTTGACGTAGAAGGTTAGGTCGGTGGAGAAGAACCAGTGGTTGACCTCCAGCTTGTGATCCTCGGCCCACTCAGCGAGCTGATCGATCGTGTAACCCTCGTCACGGAGGTGCGACATGTGGTCGACAAGGAAGCCGTAGCCGCCGGAGGCTCCGAGCGAGTCCACGATGATGATCTTTCTGTCGGGGTACATCTCCGAAAGCTCATCACGCGCGATGATCGCCGAGTTGTAAGCACCCGAGATGCCTGATGAGAGCGTGACATGGATGATGTCTTTGCCGGCCTGCAGGAAGGGCTCAAAGAACTCGATGAACTCCCCTTCGTTGACCTGTGAGGTCCTGGTGTCGGCCCCATCGGTCATAGCCTTGTAGAAATCGGGGAAGGAGATGGACTTGCCAAGATCGTCGTCGTACTCCTTGCCATCGAGAAAGAAGTGGAAGCAGACATAGTGGATGTCGCGTTCCTGGAAGTGCTTCTCGGTCATGTCCGCCGTGGAGCAGCAGGTGATAACGTAATCGGCCATCGTCCCTCCTAAAGCACTGTGGTGGATAAACCCTTGTCCTGTACCTGAATGATATCAGACGCCGCTTGGTACCACGGGGCGCATGTGAGACAGCTATGAGACCCCGCTGCTGCCGAAGCCTCCATCGCCTCTCTCGGTCTCATCGAGCTCGGCGACCTCGATGAGCCTGATGGACGGGGACTCGACCAACAGAAGCTGCGCAGCCCTGTCTCCCCTCTTAAGCGTCACCGTCTCGTTTGGATCGAGGTTCAAAAGCGTGCAGGATAGCTCTGTGGTGTCCCCCGGAAAAACCGGGACGGGGCTGCCGGCGATCGTGAGCCCCTCCCTTGCGGCCAGGCCGCTTCTCGGGATGATCAATGCCACATGCCCAAGCGGCACGTCCACGGACAGCCCGAAGTGGACACGCGTTCTGCCCAGGGGCGCTATGCTGATGTCATCTGAGACCCTGAGATCCAACCCATTGTCGCCCGAGTGGGCGTATGCGGGGATCCCCATGCATCCCTCGAGCGGGGTGAATCGCAGCTTCTCCTCACGCCGCGTTTCCATGGTGCCTCCAATCGAGTCGTAGTCTTCGGACTCCTCCACCGAGCGTTGCGGGCAGTGGAGCACAAGGACGATCGCCGCGACCTGTCCGCGCGCGATGCGCACTTCGCCGTCGTCGAGTGGGTTGCAGAGCGGCAGTTTGACCTCTCCGCGATAACCCGTGTCAACGAGTCCGGGGGTGTTGGCGAGAAACACGCAGCCTTCCTCTCCCGTTGCAAGCGATGGTTCGGTGATCACGAATGCCGCATGGCCATCCGGCAGGCTGAGCTTGGTTCCTGTGGGGATCATCTTTCGACAGTGAGGCCCTATGCACTCATCGATGGAGCTTCTGAGCAGGATCGCCGTGCAGATGCCGTCTCCGCAAGACAGCTCAAGGGGCGAGAGACCCCCTTCTGTTGCCATCCAGCCAACTCTCACCGCATCTGTCATGAGGCGGCCTCGAAATCGGAGAAGGCCCGGGCAAGCTGCTTTGGGCACCTGATGGTCATCTCCGTGCCATCACCGGTGTAACGCACTGAGACCACCGTGCACTTCTCGTGCGCGAGTCTCACCATATCGCCTCGCGTGTACGGTATAAGGAGGCCCAACGTCACATCGTTGGTGGAACAGGCCATTGATATCCTAGACAGCAGCTCGTCTAGCCCCCTCCCCTCGCTCGCGCTAACGCAGACGGAGTCGGTGTATCTCTTGGAAAGTGCCTCAGAGGTCTGCGGATCGAGCATGTCGACCTTGTTGAGTACTGTGATGGAGGGTATGGAGGATGCACCTATCTGTTCTAGCACGTCGAGAACTGCCGAATGCTGCGCAGACATCCTAGGCGAGGAGGCATCGCACACGTGTAGGATCAGATCGGCGCCAGTCACCTCGTCCAACGTGGACTTGAAGGCCTCTACCAGCGTCGTCGGGAGCTTCTGGATGAATCCCACTGTGTCCGTGAGAGTAACCACTCTACCCTCTGGAAGAGAGAGTCTTCGCGTGGTGGAGTCTAGCGTGGCGAAGAGCTTGTCCTGAGCCAGGACGCCGGCACCGGTGAGGGCATTGAGAAGCGTCGATTTGCCGGCGTTTGTGTAGCCCACGAGGACGATCTTAAAGACCCCGTCGGCGTTCCTGGCCTTGCGTTGCATCGCCCTATCGCGCGAGAGCTTACTGAGTTCAGCCCTGATGCGGTCGATGCGCTTGCGCACCATCCTCCTGTCCACCTCGAGCTGGCTCTCGCCCTCGCCGAAGCGCGATCCCACGCCGCCTCCCATCCTGTTGGATGCGAGATGCGCCCACATACCGCGTAGGCGGGGCAGTAGGTACTGGTTCTTCGCGAGCCTAACCTGCAGCCTGCCCTCACGTGTGAGCGCATGAAGCGAAAATATGTCGAGTATCAGAGCGTTGCGGTCTATGACCTTCACGTCTGGCAAGGCCTTCTCGAGGTTCGACTGCTGCGAGGGGGTGAGTTCGTCGTCGAAGACCACGAGCTGAGCGTTATTCTCGCGCACGAGATCCGCGATCTCAGCAGCCTTGCCGCTGCCGACGAAGGTGCGCGGGTTGGGAGAGTCGAGTCTCTGGCTGGTGCTCGCAACCACCACAGCGCCCGCGGTGTCCACTAGCCTCTCGAGCTCTGCCAGCGACTCCTCAAGCGGCCACTCGGGGTCTCCTCTGTCGATGCCAACGATGACGGCGCGCTCTGTTGCCGTCTCGTCCTCCCTTACGTATCCGAATCCCCCGGACATATTCTCCCTTGAAGCGAAACTCCATCGGCCCTGCGTCCGCGAGGCCGCATTATAGGATCAGAGAGTGTCCCTGATTCTCCTCACCGCCTCCTCAAGCCTGTCGTCCGGCGTGGTGAGCGAGATTCGGATGAATCCCTCGCCGTCGGGGCCGTAGGAGCTGCCAGGAGTCACTATAACATGCGCCTGCTCGAGCACCTTGGTCGCGAACTGTGCAGAGGTCATGCCCTCGGGGACGCGGCACCACACGTAGATGCTAGCCTTGGGCGGGGTGCAGTCCAGGCCAATGGCCTGAAGGGCGCTGCAGACCTGATCGCGCCTGCGTTTGTAGATGGCGTTCATCTCGTCGATGCACTCCCGACCGGAGGTGAGGGCCGTGATCGCGGCGTCCTGGACCGCAGTGAACTGGCCGGAGTCGAGGTTATTCTTGACCGTTCCTAGCGCATCGATGGCATAGGCATTGCCGCAGGCGAAGGCGATCCTCCAGCCGGTCATGTTGTAGGACTTGGAGAGCGAGAACATCTCGATCGCGACATCCTTGGCGCCCGGGCGCTGGAGGATCGAGGGGCTCTCATAGCCGTCGTAGACGATGTCGCAGTAAGCATTGTCATGCACGAGCAGAATGTCGTGTTTACGGCAAAAGTCGATCGCGCGGTCGAAGTACTCTTCGGTGGCAATCGCCCCGGTGGGGTTGTTGGGGTAGCCGATGAACATGATCTTGGTCTTAGCCAGAATGTCGTCGGGCACGTCGTCGAACTCAGCTAGGAAGCCGTTTTCCTCCCTCATGCGCATGAAGTAGGTGTTGGCGTTGCAGAGGGTGGCCCCACCGCTGTAGACGGGGTAGCCGATGGCGGGAGCTAGGACGTAATCGCCGGGATCGTCGAAGGCGATATGGATATGTGCGATGCCCTCCTTGGAGCCGATGAGCGCGAGCATCTCGGTGTCTGGGTCAACGTCGACATCGAACCTCTCCTTCATCCACTGCGAGCACGCGCGCCTATAAGCGGGCGACCCTGCGTAGTCGGGGTACTGGTGGTTCACAGGGTTATGGATGGCTCTCTCCATCGACTCGACGATGTGGGGCGGTGTCGGCATGTCGGGGTCACCGATCCCGAGGGAGATCACGTCGATCCCCTGGGCGGTGAGCTCGGCTTTCTTCTTGTCGATCTCGGCAAAGAGGTAAGGGGGCATGTTGTCGAGGCACTTGGCTGTTCTCATCTGGGATGCTCCTTCCACGCTCGCGGGCACAGCGGGCGTCATCGGCTGGCTTCTGTAAACGAATTGGAACGCTTCTTGGGTGCGTCAGATCTCGATCTCGCCGGTGAACGACTCCTGGGCGGGGCCGGTCATCACGACCCCACCTTCATCGAGCTCGATGTGGAGATCTCCACCCCTGAGATGCACTGTAGCGGAAGACGCCACGTTTTTGGCAAGATGTGCCGCGACCGTGGTAGCGCAGGCCCCGGTTCCGCATGCCAGGGTCTCGCCGCATCCTCTCTCCCAGACCCTCATAAGAATCTCGGCCGGCCTGCCTTTTTCGTCTGAGCCGGGGTCTACGATGTGTGCGAACTCTATGTTGCACTTCTCCGGGAAGACCTCTGAGGTCTCCATGGCAGGGCCGATCTGCTCGATTGCGAAGGACGCCGGGTCGTCGAAGAATGCGCGGTCGTCCATGAACGTCACGCAGTGCGGGTTTCCCATCGAGACGCAGGTGACCTCGATTTGTCCGAGCGGGCTTTGCATGGGAGCGTTTACGGCCGCTCCTCCCGCGGTTGCCGGAAGGGTAGTCGGGACCTTGGAGGGCTCCAGGATGGGGGCGCCCATCTCCACCCTAGCGAGCGAGACTTTGCCGTTGTCATCTAATGTGACGCCGATGCGCTTGACGCCTGCAAGGGTCTGGATATTGAGAATGCCTCCGTCTGGGGCCACGATTCCGCGGTCGACGAGGAACTTGGCAAAGCACCTCACCCCGTTGCCACACATCTGGGCGACGGTCCCGTCGGAGTTGTAGTAGCACATGAAGGCATCGCTTACACCGTCGGTGGCGGGCCTGGCCAGTATCAGGCCGTCCGCGCCCACACCGAAGTGCCTGTCGCATATCGCCGCGATCGTGCGCTCGTCGAAATCGATCGCGGCGGCCATGTCGTCCATGAGCACGAAATCGTTGCCGAGCCCGTGGATCTTGGCAAACCGGTATCGCATCTTATCACCTGCCATTTTGTTCCCCATCATATCAAGTGAGCATTCTAGAGATGCATTCTTTCAAACTTGTTAACTGATCCCAGCCGGTGGAGCAGGCTATGCGAACCTGCCACCCAAGTCTTGGCTTCCAGGTGCTGCAAGCGGCGTCCTCTCAGTCGATCTCGAGCCAGTGGATGCGATCATCTCGGCGAAACCAGGTGCTCTGTCGTTTGGCATAGCGACGGGTGGAACGTTTGATAGACTCTACAGCTTCATCAAGCGTGCAGGCACCGTTGAGATAGTCGAGGATCTCCTTGTAGCCTATGGCCTGGCTGGATGTGAGCGCCTGTGCAAAACCCCGGTCCGCAAGCCCGCGAACCTCGTCAACGAGTCCGTTGGACATCATGTCGTCCACTCTGGCGTTCACTCTGGCGTAGAGCCTCTCTCTATCCATCGACAAGCCGAAGTAGAGTGTGGGGTAGAAAGCCGGTGTCGTCTGGATTCCGCTGGCCTGCACGCTGTAGGAGACGCCCCTGTCCAGCATTTCTAGGGCTCTTACGACCCTGCGGACGTTGTTGGGGTGTATCATCTGGGCGGCCTTCTGGTCGCGCTCCGCAAGCATGCGATGAAGCTCCTCTGCGCCGTTCTCCTTAGCGATGCGCTCATAGCGCTCGCGCACCGGGTTTTGCTCCTGCTCGCCGGAGGGGAATCTCATGTCGTCGAGCGCCGCCTTAACGTAGAGGCCCGTGCCCCCGCATACTATGGGGACCCCACCTCGTGAGATCACGTCGTCTATCGCCGCTCGGGCGTCTTTCTGGAACAGCGCTGCGGAATAGGATTCCCCCGGGTCGACGATGTCGATGCAGTGGTATGGGACGCGTCTATTTCGCACGGGCACCTTGGCTGTGCCGATATCCATCCCTCGATAGACCTGCATCGAGTCTGCGGAGACTATCTCTCCCCCGATGCTTTCGGCCACCAGCTCGGCTACCTCGGACTTGCCGGTAGCTGTGGCACCCACTATGGCGAGGACGGTGCCAGGAGCATGGGCGGCTGAGAGCGAGCATATCTCCCCGCAGGCACTTTCGGAGTCCACCTCAGACCGCCTCTCCCGACAGGTACCATGTCTTGGCAACATCCACTCTCACATCGACCATCTTCCCCACGAGATCCGCCGGCGTCCGGCCATCGGGGCACGGGAAGTGAACGGTCTGGTTCTTCGGACTCTTGCCCGACATCATGGTTTCGTCGCGCTTGGAGGTGCCCTCCACCAGAACCGGTACGATCCTGCCTAGTTCGGCCTGGTTGGCCTCGTATGCGCCCCTCTGCACGAGCTCGACCAGCGAGTCGAACCTGCGCTGTACAATCTCGTGCGGGGTGTCATCCACCATACTGGCCGCAGGGGTTCCCGATCTGGGCGAGAAGATGAAGGTAAAGACCTGGGAGTAGCCAACCTTCTCGACGAGGTCGTAGGTTGCCTGGAAGTCCTCCTCGGTCTCACCCGGGAAGCCGACGATGATGTCAGTCGAAAGCGCAATTCCCTCGACCGCGCTGCGTAGCCTCTCTACCCTCTCGAGATAGGACTGGGCCGTGTACTTTCTGTTCATGGCGGCAAGTATCCTGTCCGAGCCCGACTGGACCGGCAGGTGGAGCTGCGGCATCACGCACTCCAGCTCCGCCATCGCCTCTATGGTGTCGTCACTGAGATCCTTGGGATGGCTCGTGACAAACCTGAGCCTCTCAATCCCTGTGGCCGCCACCTCGCGGAGCACCTCCGAAAATCTCGGCTCCCCGTATATATCGCGCCCGTAGGAGTTGACGTTCTGTCCGAGGAGCGTAATCTCGCGTGCGCCCTCGGAGACGAATCTAGCGGCATCGGCGACCACGTCGGCGATCGGCCTGCTTTTCTCACGGCCGCGGACGTACGGAACTATGCAGTATGAGCAGAAGTTGTCGCATCCCTTCATGATGGGAAGCCATGCATGAAACGCGCTCTCGCGCCTCCTGGGTGCATCCGATCCCGCGGGTGGGGTGTCCTCTTGAATGCTCGCCAACCTTCGCTCCTGTGCGATTGAATCCTGGAGCAGCTGTGGAAGCTCGGAGATGTTGTGCGTGCCAAAGACCACGTCCACGTTGGGGAGGGCCTCGAGAAGCTCCCCAACGTCCCGCTGGGCCATGCATCCACCCACCGCGACTATCCTCTTGCGGAGCCTCGAGCCCTTCGGCGCCGGCGTTCCCGTGAGTGAGGCGATCTGTCCCATGACGCGGATCTCTGCGTTCTCTCGGACGCAGCAGGTGATAAAGACTACGATGTCTGCGCTGGCTTCGTCAAAGACCTCAATGGCTCCGTGACGCAGCAGCAGCCCCGCCACGATCTCGGAGTCGCTCCTGTTCATCTGGCAGCCGAAGATCTTGAGGACGAAGGTTAGTCCGTTCAATGCGCTGTGGTTGGCGTCTGTGTCGTCGATGGGCATGATCCTCTCCATAAGGTCGATTTTAGAGGCAGAATCCCCGGGCTCTTCCGGCCTCGAGGAAGGCCTCCACGTCCCCGATCTCGGGCTGGCAGGATCCGAGATTTCCGGGATGGACCGGGTCTCCATGATAGTCTGACCCGCCTGTGACGAGCATCCCAAGTGAGCGCGCCACGCCCTCCAGCCTGGTCTCCTCCTCCTGAGTCTGCTCGCTGTGGCGGCACTCGATGCCGTCCAGGCCATGCTCGCGGAAGAGCGGCTCGATGGCGTCCTCGACGCCGTAGTGTGCGGGATGCGCGATAACGGCGATCCCGCCTGCGTCGTGCACAAGGTCTACGGCCTCGCCGGACTCCATGTCGTGCTTGGGGACGTAGTAAGGACACTTTCTGCCTATGAGCCTGTCGAACGCATCGTTTACGTTGGTGGCGCTGCCTACTTCGACAAGCCTGCGGGCGATGTTGCTTCTGTTGAGGGAGTGCCCGCCGGTCTCGAACCAGTCAAGTGAGATGTCAAATCCCGCATCCTCAAGCAGGCTGACCATCTTGACCACCCTCTCCGATCTGCCCTCGACAGCCTGCTCCAGGGCTTCTGTGAGACTCCGTTCGGAGGCGTCGATGAAGTAGCCGAGGATATGGAGGTCGCACCGCCCGTCCCACCTGGTGGAGATCTCGACCCCGGGGATGAAACGCATTCCCTCGGGAAGTGCCAGTGGGGCCTCGAAACAGGCGGTCAGGCAGTCGTGATCCGTGATCGAGATATGTGTGAGCTCCATCTCGGATGCCCGATTGAGAAGCTCTGGCACTGGGAGCACCCCGTCTGAGTAGGTGGTGTGGCAGTGCATTTCGATTCTGAGATCGGCAGAGGGCATCAAATCTCCCCGACCTGCTGGACTGTGCCTCTCATGTACCGCGGCTCGACCGATAAACGTATCGCGGTCCTGTATTCGCCGTTGATCTCGATGTCGGCAAACGATGGGATGCACATGATCTCTATGCCTATTGGAGAGAGGAAACCCCTCGAGATCGCGATGGCCTTGACGGCCTGGTTGACGGCTCCGGCGCCAACGCACTGGATGTCGACCGGTACGCCGTCCTTTATCATCCCCGCGATCGCGCCTGCGACAGACGATGGGGATGATTTGGAAGAGACTTTTAGAAATTCCATACGCATGCTTTCGTTAGTCCGTTGGTTAGTGCGTTTGAGACTCGTTGTATTGATCGTTTAAGTGTCTCGTTTGGTTACCTGAATTTCAGGCGACGTTTATGTTATCTGCTATCGGGGATTTTGTCGATTCGCGGAGCGGATGCACACCGGTTGGAGGCGGCTTTTGACGCTACTCCTTCTCTATCGGGAAGATTACCTTGATCGAGTCCTTGCCGACCTTAATCTTTGGCTCATCGGTCAGCGAGATAAAGTACTGGCTGGCCAGGGAGTCGAAGGCGTCCTCGAGCCTGCGCGAGAACGACGAGATGTCCTCATCGGCGATCTTGAGGGCGCGGGAGTCCTTGAAGATGTCGGCCCTCTTCTTCTCGGGCGCACGCTTGGCCGTCATGAGCGAGTAGTAGGGCCTCACGGCCGGGATCTGCCCGTGCAGAATCCTGTAGGCTGTGCGTTCGGAAATGGACAGTCCCAGCTCGCGGCATCGCTCCATCAGATCCGAGGCCGAAGCGCACGAGGCCAGTCTGTGGCATATCGGGAGATCTGCTGGGGAGTCGTTGAAGAGCAGCTCGGAGGCGTCGGTGGCCTTTTCCCCGTAGTCCACCAGAGTAGAGGCGATCTCGGCTGGGGAACCCAGGTACACGTCGATCGCATGTCTGTTGTCTATCGCAAACTCGGCGACCTTGCGGTTGATATTGTTCGGACCGCGCGCAACGAATGGGTTGCCTTCCTCGTCCCTCTCGATCTGGGGCTGGGAGGATTGATCGGTGATTTCCGGAAGAAGCTCGGTGTCGACCGAGATGAAGATGTCGGTCCCCTTCCCCTCCGCTGAGCTGAGCACCTTGGCTTGGCTTACGTTCGATCTGATGGAGAAGAGCGCCATTCCCCTGCCGTGCACACCCCAGCGGTCCATCGTCATCGTGTCGAGCTTGGAGGTGACCCTGGGTTCGAACACCAGGTCGTGCATATGTTCGGGGATCCCCGAGCCATTGTCGATGATGGTTATCGTGCGCATGTCGCCGTCGCGGGTCGTCGCCAGGAATATCGTGGTAGCCTGGGCGTCGCGGGAGTTACGTAGGATCTCCACAACCACGTCCTCGACGGATCTGATGTCGTGCTTGGCCTGGCGCCTCTCCGCCTCTGAGGAGCGTAGGCGCACAAACCCGTCTCCCAGGTTCTCCTCGACACGCACGTGGCTGTCTCCCGCAACTGATTCGATGAATCCTAGGAGGCTGGCATTCAGGCTGGCATTCGATGGGGTCCCGGCTGTGTCGGCTCCCCCCGATTCCATGCTGTCATCGATCTCAGACATCTTTGGATCCCCTGCCCGCACCGCGCTCTACTTGGCGATGTCCTGCGCGCGGCTCTCGCGGATGACTACAACCTTGATCTGCCCGGGGTACTGCATCTCGTCCTCGATCTGCTTAGCGATGTCGTGGGCGAGCACTACCGACTGGGCGTCGCTGATTTTCTCTGGCTCGACCATGACCCTGATCTCACGACCGGCCTGCATGACATAGGTGCGCTCGACGCCATCGTGCTCGTTAGCGATACCTTCGAGCTTCTCGAGCCTCTTGACATAGTTCTCCATCGACTCGCTTCTGGCACCTGGACGCGCAGCTGAGATGGCATCGGCGGCCTGCACCAGTACGGCGATCACCGACTGCGGTTCGACATCGTTGTGATGTGCCTCGACAGCATGGACGATGGCCTGGGACTCGCCGAACCTGCGGATGAGATCGGCTCCGATAACGGCGTGCGATCCCTCGACCTCGTGGTCGATAGCCTTGCCGATGTCGTGGAGGAGCCCCGCACGCTTGGCAGGTGCCGGGTCAAGTCCGAGCTCCGAGGCCATCATCGAGGTGAGATAGGCCACCTCGATAGAGTGTTGCAGGACGTTCTGTCCGTAGGAGGTGCGGAACTTGAGCCGTCCGAGGGTCTTTATGATCTCGGGGTCGAAGTCGTGGATCCCAATCTCGAAGGCCGCCTTCTCTCCAGCCTCCTGCACCTGCCTGTTGACGAGTTTGGTGGCCTTGGCGAACATCTCCTCGATCCTAGCGGGGTGGATCCTGCCGTCGGCGATGAGGTTCTCCAGCGTTATGCGACCGATCTCACGTCTGACTGGGTCGAAGCACGAGATCACGACCACCTCGGGGGTGTCGTCGATGATGAGGTTCACGCCGGTGATCTGCTCGAAGGTCCTGATGTTTCGACCCTCACGGCCGATGATGCGGCCCTTGAGGTCATCGGATGGGATCGGCACGGAGGAGATCGTATGCTCCGAGGTCTGGTCGTCGGCCATGCGCTGGATGGCCATGCTGAGGATGTTGCGGGCCTTGCGCTCCGCCTCGAGGTTGGCCTGAGTCTCGGAGTTGCGGATGATGGCGGCGGCCTTCTTGGTGCACTCACCCTTGACCCTCTCAATGAGGGCCTCCTTAGCCTGATCACGGGTCATCGATGCTATCTGCTCGAGCCTCTCATTGGCCTCGACGAGGGCCTGATCGAGCTTCTGTTCCTTCTTCTCAATCTGACCCTGCAGTGAGGAGAGTTGGTGCTCGCGCTTATCGAGACTGCTGGAGCGCTTGTCGAGTGAGTCTTCGCGCTGTATCAGCCTGTTCTCCTGCTGGCTTATCTCGCGCTTGCGGTCCGAGATCTCGCGGTCGAGCTCGTCCTGCATCTTGATCTTGTTTTCTTTGGCCGCAAGCTCCGCGTCGCGCCTGATGCTTTCGGCCTCCCGCTTGGCGTTGCCAATAATGTCGGCGACAGTGGACTCGGCATTTTTTCTCTTGGATCTGGAGATCGCCTGAGAGATCAGGAACCCGGCCGCGATCCCGACTACCGCCAGGACTATGTATAGAACTACCTCCATAGGTTCGCACCCCTATCGGTCATGGCACGGCGCACTGCGCCAAAAGCCCTTATTGCGTTGCATCCATGCCGCACTGAAGCTGTCTCATCCCCCCGACCCCCATCAAAGAACTCGGGACGGGCACATATGTCCTAGGGACGCTCCATAGCGGGCATAGTCGGATCGCATCGTGGCACGACCGCATGTCTGGAGGCGATATTCGATTCGTAAAACTTATATCAATCACGCCTTGGCGTGTTCAGTGCAGATGCAATCATTCCTATTTTAAGGACGTCTTAATCTGTGGTCAAACGAAGCGCCTGGCCGTCCGGTCAGGCGTCCGTCACCGCACCGCAAATGAAAGTCTTGCGCTTTTCTCAGCCGTCAGAAGGTGCCTTTTGCCTACTCCAGAGTGATCTGGATGGTCTTAACCGGTTCCTCGGCCTGACCGGAGTTCACCTGCTCGTAGTCAAAGGTCAACACCAACTGCCAGCTCGATGGGGCGGAAGCTCCTTCAATGCTGCCTGAGAAGGTGTACGACTCCATCGATACCACAAGCTCCTCAGCCTCTTCGTCGACGTAGGTGGTGTAGGTGTCGGCAGAGGGAGCCGTGTAGCTCTCGATGCCGTCTGAGATCCCGGCCTGCTCGAGAAGCCAGTTGATGACCTCCGACGACTCAACTAGCTCGGAGAAGCTGCTCACGTTTACGCCGACCATTTCCATCTCAGAGGTGAGTACGACCTTAGAGACGTTGTCGTCGTCATCTGCCTCAAGAACGATCTGCGGGGCACCCTCGAGCTCTACGTCGACATCGGATGGTGAGTAGACGAGCGTGATAGAGGTGGTTTCGTCGTCGGGGTTGGTAGCGGCGACGTAGGTAATGTAGTCGGTTCCAAGAGAGGATGACACGTCGCTCAAGCTCATCCCGATCAGCGAGGTGAGTCCGGGGATGGTGGTGGCGTAGTCGCTTCCTGCGCGGGTCGAGCTGTCGATGTCATCGTCGGAGATGAGCTCGTCGTTGACGATGGCGTCAGAGCGTCTCTCCTGCTGCTGCCCGGAGAGAATGAAGTATGCCGCTATGACTAGGGCGACGACCACGACCACCGCCACAAGTATCGTGATCTTCATCTTGCGCCTGGAGCGCAGTGCGGCCTCCGCCTGATCGAAGCTGGGCATGTTGAAGAAATCGCCGGTAGCGGCCTGGAGATTGTCGTGATCATCGTCGAAACCGATGCCGTCCGTGTCCTCAGGTGTCATATCCGCTGTTGGGGTGTCCGGATCCTCGGGTATCCCACCGCCAGCATTGGGGTGGTGGGATGCGGTGAAACCCTCCTCAGCTTGGTTCACTTGGGAACCCGGCTCGTATGACATGGGGGTGCCATCTACGCCGTCTCGTGCATCCCCGTCAAATCTTCTGTCGTCTTGCATACCCCGATGCTCCTTTCGAAACGCAAAGCGTTGTGCTCTCACCTGAAGAACCAGTACCAGCAGACGTATACGGCGCCGATAACAATCAGCGCTACGACGAGCCAGATCACGAACCGCTGTGTCCGCCCCATTTTGGAGTCGAGTCCAAGCTCCTCGATCTCGCGCTCGGCGAAGTCATCTGGTAGCTCCTCGAAGGAATTATTCTCCTCCACCACCTCGACAGAACCTTCACCCGTTTGATGCACCCCGGCGCATTTGCCAGCGGGGGCTATCACCACGAGTTCCTCATCTGGCATTGGCGTAGTAGTCACTTCACCCTCGCGTCAAGCTCACCGGCCAGCTCGTCTAGACTCACGCCATACTTTTCCATCAGCACCATCACATGGTAGATGAGATCGGCGATCTCATAACGGAGGTGGTCGTGGTTACCGCTGGTTGCGGCCAGTATCGTCTCGATGGACTCCTCACCCACCTTCTTGAGCAGATACTCCTCAGACTGCTTGAGAAGCTTGGCAGTGTAGCTTTCCTCCATAGAGGCGTCCCGACGGGAGTGTATCGTCTCCGCAAGACTGCGAAGCGTCTTCCCTATGTCTCCAGGGACCACGTTTTCGGTCTGGTAGCCCATGGACTCACTTCCTTTCAGATGCGCCCGCTTGGACGCCCACCCAAATCGGGGCTCCTGTTTCGAAAAGCCCTACTAGGCCTCTTCAGCGGAGTCTTGTGCGGACGTCTCTAGGCTCTGCAGGTAGGCTATGATCCCGTCGCCTATCCCCGTTGCCAGTAGGTTCTGGTACGAGGCGTCGTTTAGTAGTAGATCTTCGTCGGCGTTGGACATGAAGCCCATCTCGCAGAGTATCGTCGGAACTTCGCACCAGTTGAAGCCCGAGAGGTCGGTTCTCTCCACGATCCCCAGATCCTGCGCCCCGGTGGCCGCCACAGCACTAGCCTGAACGAACTCGGCGGCCTCCCTTGAGGACTCCACTATCGGACTGGTCCAGGAGTTCACTCCGGGCACTAGTGTCGAGAATCCGTGTGCAGAGGAGTTCTCGGACCCATCGCAATGGAGCCTCACGAAGAGATCTGCGTCGGCCTCGTTGGCGATGGCTGCCCTTTCGGAGTTGGATATGTTCACGTCGGCCGTCTCCCTGACCATGATGACATTGACGCCCATAGAGTCGAGGTAGTCACGCAGAAGGAGTGCGACTTCGAGGTTGACTTCGTGCTCCGCCACTCCGGAGGAGACGCCGGTGGTCCCGGATGTCACTCTGGCCTTGGTCTCAGAGGCGCCGGGACCGATGGGTTCCTGGGTGGAGTCGCCCTGCGCCTGATGGCCGGCATCTATGACCACTGTGAAGGAGGACAGAGATGACGACTCGGCCTCCTGGGTAGCATCGATGGCCGACTCATCGAGTTCCTCGCCCTCGATAGAGGCGGACTGCTGAGAGGCGCAACCTGAGATGCATGCGATGAACACGATGGCTAGTGTGAGCGCGACTAGAAGGCGCACTCCCCTTCGCGCCAATACCCCGGTTGCATCTCTCATATGAAGGCCGACCCCCAAATCCGCACCAATCGTTGTCCGTTTATAGTTGCTCTGGGAGATTATAGCCCACGGATCTGTAGAAGCACGATCTTGCACCGGTATGGCAGGCAGGTCCGTCGGGCCTAACTCTTACCAGAAGGCAGTCGCGGTCGCAATCAGCATCTATCGAGACCACGTGCTGGAAGTTCCCGGAGGTCTCCCCTTTGTTCCAGATGCAATCGCGCGATCTTGACCAGAAGTGCGTGGTACCAGTCGTCATCGTGAGCTTCAGCGACTCAGCGTTCATCCAGGCCATCATCAGCACGTCTCCTGAGAGGTCGTCCTGGATGATGGCGGGGACGAGACCCCTTTCATCGAAGGCGATCCTGGACAAGTCTACTGGAGAGGCCAGATCGTAAGGGAACTCATCGCTCATTCTCATCGGGATACCGCGCGAGGCCATATGCTCTTTCACCTGCGCCACCGTGAGTTCTCCGAAGTGGAAAACGCTTGCGGCGAGCACCGCTTCAGCGTGCCCTTCGAGCACGCCCTCGGAGAAGTGCTCGAGACTGCCGACCCCACCTGAGGCGATGACGGGGATGTTCACGGAATCTGCGATGGCCCGCGTAAGCTCGATGTCGAAGCCGATCTTGGAGCCGTCTCGGTCCATCGAGGTGAGCAAGATCTCGCCGGCTCCCCTCTTTGCAGCCTCGCGCGCCCACTCTACGGCGTCGAGACCAGTGTCCGTGCGTCCGCCGGCTATGTAGACGGTCCACCTGCCGCTCTGGCCTTCGACCGACTTGGCGTCTATGGCGCAGATTATTGCCTGCGATCCGAACGCCGAGGCCGCCCTGGTGATCAGCGAGGGATCCTTTACGGCGGCGGAGTTGATGGAGACCTTGTCCGCGCCGGCGGCGATCATCTCCCGTATCGAATCCACGTCGGTAAAGCCCCCGCCCACGGTGAACGGGATGCGCAGCTCCTCACTTGCGCGGGAGGCCATCTCGATGGTGGTCTTGCGCCCCTCGGCGGTGGCGGTGATGTCGAGGAACACAACCTCGTCGGCGCCCTGCCTGTCGTATTCGGCCGCGAGCTCCACTGGATCTCCCGCATCCACGAGGTTGACGAAGTTGACGCCCTTGACGACCCTGCCGTCCTTCACATCCAGGCAGGGTATGACCCTCTTGGCGAGCATCCTAGCGACCTCCCCTCGCGGCCTCGATGGCGGCTTTCAGATCGAGCGTCCCTTCGTAGATTGCTTTGCCAGAGATAGCGCCCTCGATAGCCTCGGGATGGGCGGCAAGAGCCTCGATGTCGGATATCGTGGCTACACCTCCCGAGGCAACCACAGGAAAACCCGCGGTCTCGGCGATGCGCAGATAGGCGTCGACGTCGATGCCGGTCTGCATGCCGTCGCTCTCGATGTTGGTGTAGACGAGATGGCAGATTCCCATTGTGGAAAGCCTTCCCACGAGCTCGTCCGCGGACACTCCCCCACTCTCGGTCCATCCTGAGACGGCGACCATGCCGTCACGCGCATCGACGCCCGCCACCAGATGGTTGCCGAAGAGGCGCACGGCCTCATCGACGAAGTCTGGATCGGTTGCGAGTTTAGTTCCAAGCACGATACGTTCGGCTCCCGCCTCGATGTAGGAGTCGATGGTGGCGATCGACCTCATGCCCCCGCCAACCTCGATGAAGACACCAGTCTGCTCCAGGATCCTAGAGATCGTTTTCTGGTTGCAGGCGGTGCCTTCCTTGGCGCCGTTGAGATCCACCACATGTATCCACTCCGCGCCGGCCTGCGCGAAGGCGGCGGCCTGCTCGACCGGATCGTCGTTGTAGGTGGTCACGTCGTCGTAGGAGCCTTGCTTCAGCCGCACGGCTCTTCCATCGAGAATATCGATCGCTGGAAAGAGGATCATATCTTCACCCCTGTCGGGACTTGTACAAGCGGTCTTCTTGCGGCCCTGATGGATCTCACGAAGTTAGAGAGCACCCTCATACCGGACGCCGAGGACTTCTCCGGATGAAACTGCACCCCGTATATGTTGCCCCTCCAGACCGCGGAGCAGAAATCGGCACCGTGGTCGGTCACGGCTGCGATGTCGGAGGCGTCGTCGGGGTAGGCCGCGTAGGAATGCGTGAAGTAGAAGTGCGTGTTCTGCGGTATCCCATCGAGGATGGGGCATTCGGGCATTCTCACAGAGATGGTGTTCCAGCCGACATGCGGGATCTTCAGAGCGCTTCCGTCGGGGGCTTCAGACGGAAGCCTACGTGCCGTTCCGGGTAGCACCCCAAGGCCCTCTACCCACTTCTCGCCCGAAGCGCCCTCCTCGCCGCGTTCGAAGAGCAGGTGCAGTCCCAAACAAATTCCCAGAAACGGTACCCCATCGGCGATCATGTCGCGCAAAAGCTCCATTTGGCCGGTGGAGCGCATCGTGGCTGCGGCATCTGCGAATGCCCCGACTCCCGGGAGCACTATGGCATCGGCTAGGGCGATCTTCGCGGGGTCGGAGGAGACGAAAGCCTCTCCACCTACAGCCTCAATCCCCTTCTCGACGCTCCGGAGATTTCCCTTGCAGTAGTCGACGATGGCGATCGCCATGCTATATGACCCCCTTTGTGGAGGGGATCGAGCCGTCCCGTCTCGGATCGATCGAGACGGCCTCGGATATCGCTCTACCGACGGCCTTCGTGGCAGCCTCAATGATGTGATGCGTGTTCTCACCCACAAGCGATCTCACATGGATGGTGGCACCCATGTTGGAGGCGAGCGCGATCAAAAACTCCTTTACGAGTGTGGTGTCGAAGGTTCCTATCATCTCGATTGGCAAATCCACCTCCCAGTGCAGCTGCCCGCGTCCGGAGATGTCCACGGCGGCCATCACCAGCGTCTCGTCCATTGGCATGATGCAGTCACCGAAGCGCCTGATGCCGCGACGGTCGCCGAGGCAGGCGTCGAAGGCGCTTCCCAAGACTATGCCGGTGTCCTCAACGGTGTGGTGTGCGTCGATCTCGATATCGCCCTTCGCTCTCACTTCAAGATCGAACAGTCCATGGCGTCCGAAGGCCTCCATGATGTGGTCGAAGGCCGGCACTCCCGTTTCGCTAGTGGCGTTTCCGGTCCCGTCGAGCACGAGGCTGACAGTGACGTCGGTCTCCTTGGTGGTGCGGTTTATCTTGGCACGCCTAGGAGCAGGTCTATCGCTCATCTACATCGCCTCCATGATCGCTGACGCCAGGGCGTCGAGCATCTGGTCGTTCTCGTCGTCTGTGCCCACAGTCACTCGCAGGCAGTTCTCGAGCCCCCTACTGGAGGAGAGATCTCTCACCAGTACGCCTGATTCCTTCACCATGGCCTCCCATACGCATTCAGCGTTGGAAACCCTGATCATGATGTAGTTGGCGCGCGAGGGGAATGCCTCGACGCCCGTTATGCAGGAGAGCTTGTCGAGAAGAACTTCCCTTCGACTGATCGTCTGTCTGACGGGACTCGAGTAGAGCCCGACGTTGGCGCACACCGCGCAGCCGATGGCCTGCGACACCGCATCGACGGAGTAGGGCTGCCTCACGGTTAGCAGTCCCGAGATCACCTCGTGCGAGGCCAGAAGGTAGCCGAGTCTCACGCCTGCGAGCGAGTAGGCCTTGGAGAAGGTGCGCAGGATGGCGAGGTTGGAGTATTCGTCCAGAAGGTGCGCCGTGGTCGTCTCTGAGAACTCCCCGTAGGCCTCATCGAGAACCACTAGCGCGTCGGTAGAGCGCAGAATCTCGCGCACCAGCGCCTCCTCGACTATGTCGCCTGTGGGGTTGTTGGGGCTGGTTAGCACCACGATGGAGATATCCCCCTCGGAGAGCCTCTCTAGGATCGCATCTCCGTCGAGCGAGAAATCGTCTTTTCTAGGCACCTCCACAATTTCGGTCTGCGTGAGCGCGGCGTCTATCGAGTAGACGGAGAATGCGGGGACGGGCACGAGCGCTTTTGCACCTGCTCCACCCCATGCGAGGAAGAGGTCGTAGAGTATTTCGTCACCACCGTTCCCGACGATAACCCTCGCTGGATCCAGCTTTGGTATGGCTCGGCGCTGGGGTGAGTT
>CAYRYP010000001.1:15660-47297 GCA_964428485.1 uncultured Coriobacteriaceae bacterium | reverse complement strand
GATTTGCCCTCATCGGTCCTCACCCTCGCCAGCTAGCTCTCCTGCCACCTGCTCGAACAGATCTATCCTCTCCGAGACAGAGCGGACGTGCATCGTGAAGCCCTCGCGTCCGGCGATCTGCATGACGGCGTCTGCCTTCGAGCGCAGCGCCGGGTATGAGTATGAGATTATCGAGGTCTTCCTTACGAAGTCGTCGGTCGTGAGCGGGTTGGAGAAGCGGGCCGTGCCCGATGTCGGAAGCGTGTGGCTGGGACCTGCAATGTAGTCACCCACGGCCACCGGGCTCCATGTTCCTACGAAGATCGCCCCGGCGTGCCTCAGTTGACCCACGATCTCCATGGCGTTGTCCATCTGGATCTCGAGGTGCTCGGGCGCTATACCGTTGGCGGTCTCGATAGCGCTGGAGAGGTTCGGACATACGACGATTAGGCCGTTCTCCTCAAGGGATGCCTCAATTATCTCGCGCCTTTCGGCCTCGGCGGCCATCCTCTCGATCTCGGAGAGGATCTCGTTGAGGTTATCGTCACCCACCATTACCAGATAGCAGCACGCATCCGGATCGTGCTCAGCCTGTGAGAGCATGTCGGCGGCCACAAACTCCGGCACGGAGGTCTCGTCTGCCAGAATCAGGACCTCCGAGGGTCCTGCCTGCATATCGGTTCCCACAGAGCCTGAGACGAGTTTCTTGGCCGCCGCCACGTAGGCGTTGCCCGGCCCCACGATCTTATCGACTTTGGGGATCGACTCGGTCCCATAGGTTAGTGCGGCGATCGCCTGTGCACCCCCGATGGCGTAGACCTCGTCTACGCCGGAGATGGAGGCGGCATAGAGTAGCGCCGGGTCCATCGTTCCATCGGAGGATGGCGGTGTCACCATGACAATCCTCTCAACGCCAGCCATTTTGGCGGGTATGGCGTTCATCAGTACCGTTGACGGGTAGGGTGCGCGACCGCCTGGGATGTAGAGACCCACGCTGTCAAGCGGCGAGACACGATATCCGACGATGGAGCCGTCGGTGGACATGTCCAGAGTGGACTGCGGTACCTTACCGCTGTGGAAGTCGGAGATGTTGATGCACGCAACGTCGAGGGCGTCGCGCAAATCGGGGTCCAGTCTGTCGGCTGCGGCTGCAAGTAGCTCGTCGGGCACGAGAAAGGAATTTAGCTTCACGTGGTCGAACTTGGCCGTGTATTCGAACAGGGCAGCGTCGCCACGTTCGCGGACATCGGCGATTATGGAGGCGGCGGAGTCCATCACCTCGCTCGGAAGCGACCCGCTCCTCTCCATGGAATCTATGTCGAGCTCCTCGTCGACCTCGAGTCTCATGACCTGGATTTCCATCCGTTCACCATCTTCCCGGGGTCGCACGACCCCAAAATCACACCGGTGAGCTTCCCGGCGGCTCTCTTGGTTAGTAGCCCTTCTGGACCACGTCGCGCAATCTGCGCGCAAGCTCCCTTATCCTCTCGTCCACCCTTACCGCTGCAGGGTTGGCGATGAACCTTGCTGTAGAGTGCATTACCTCACTCACAACATGGAGGTTGTTCTCCCGAAGTGTCGTGCCTGTGGCGGTGATGTCGACGATCCTGGTGGCCATGCCGCAAAGCGGGGCCAGTTCGATGTTGCCGTGGAGCTTGACGATCTCCACCTGCACGCCAATCGAATCATAGTATGCGCGCGTGATGTTGGGATACTTTGTCGCCACTCTGAGGACGCCGAGGCGTCCGTAGGAGTCGTCGCTGGCATCCGCGTCGTCCGGCTCGGCTACGACGAACCTACATCCTCCGAAGCCGAGATCAACCATCTCCACGATGTCGACACCGGCCTCTATGATCGAATCCTCTCCACATATTGCGCAATCGGCTCCGCCCGAGGCTGCAAAGACCGGCACGTCGGTGGGGCGGAGGATCACGAACTCGTATTTCTCACCGCGAAAGAACAGCGTCCTGCCGGGATCCTCCAAGTCACCTACCGGAACTCCGGCAGCGGAGAGCACCTTCAGGCTGTCCGCGTACAGGGAGCCCTTGGGAACGCCTATGCGAAGCGGGCGCTCTAGGGAATTGCCAATGGCTATCATCGGTTGCCTCCGTTCGACTCGCCCACATATTCGGATCCGGTCATCGCAGCGGCTATGCCGTTGGAGTGGAGTGCTATGGCTTTCTTGAAGGCGGCGGAGTCTGTTCCTCTTACCACCTCGATCTTGCGCGGAGCTTCCTTCAGGTTGCCCTGCACCGACAGCGCCAGCATCAGATCCTCTAGCGAGAAGGCGAACCCTGCGGCTGGGGCGCTTCTCCCGAAAGAGGACAGAAGATTGTCGTAGCGTCCACCCGATCCGATGGAGCGACCATATCCCGGCACAAATGCCTCCATTATCAGCCCCGTGTAGTAGTCGAAGGAGCCCATCAGCGAGAAGTCGATGGAGGTGAAGTCGGAGTATCCGCAGTCGTCTATGATCTCCCAGGTCCTGGAGAGAGAGTCGAGGACGGACGCGTCGATCACATCTCCCACGAGCTCACGGCACATATCTATCGCATCGGACGAGCCATGGATTCTCATCAGGCCGATGATGCGCTTGGCCATCTGGGGTTCTATCCCTGCGAGCGCGACCGCCTCATCCAATCCGACATAGTTAGAGGTGTGGAAGGCCCGAAGGATTGCATCCGAGTCGGTACTGGAAAGATCACAGTGCGAGAGGAGTCCCTGAAGTACTCGGACGTCACAGAACTCGATCTTGAAACCCCGAAGCCCCGTAGCCAGCAGCGTCTCCACAAACACGATGATCGTCTCGGCGTCGGCCGCGGGGCCGAAGTAGCCGATCTGCTCGATCCCCAGCTGTGTGAACTCCCTCGACTCGCTCCTGGCAGACTCCCCGTCGCGAAAGACCCTGAGGTCGTAGCGAAAACGATGCCTGGGATAGTCATCCCCGAGCCTGGAAGCGACCATACGAGCGATCGGCAGGGTTACATCGGGACGCAGAACGAGCAGGTTATCGTCCTTATCGAAGAAACGGAACGAGGAGCCCCCTATGGCGCTCCCCTCCTCCAGAACGTCAACGATCTCGAGTGTCGGGGTCTCGATAGGATCGTAGCCCCAGAGGTCGAGCACGGCGGCGGTACTCTTCCTGAGCACCTGCCTGATGCGAGCCTCTTCGGGTAGCACGTCCTTGAATCCCCTTGGTGTGATGGGTATCACGTCAATCCTTTCGAAACGGAATACTTACATACGCGGGTTAACTGCAGGCCACTTTAGCATAGTAGAGTAATAAAGTGAACATGACTGTGCGAGGGGTATGCATGGGACGATGAGCGGAATGTGCCGGCCACAGAGACGTCTGCACTCTCCTGTTCATCAGGCATACATCCTGCCATGCACCTTTCTCATGAGTGTGTTGAGTGTCGATTGCAGCACCTTGTTGCCCGTCTCCACATCCAGCGGCAGCTCAATGGACATAGGAGAGTCCCCTTCCGAGTGCACCACGATCTTCATCCTGTCCGGCCCTGGGAACTGCACGGCGGTGCGTCTGATCTCCTCGAGGAGACCCTTGTCCACTCTGCTTTTGTCCACGTCCATGCGAATCGTGCGCCCGAACGGCAGCTGTGAGACCGACGTGACCCTTATCTGGCTCCCGCGGTCGGTGCGGTCGTAGCGGCCCTTTACCTTGACGATGTTCTCCTCTCGAAGCGTCATCTGACACTCCTCAAAGACTTTGGGAAACACCACGCACTCGATCGAGCCATCCATGCTCTCGAGCGTGAATGTCGCCATGCGCTCACCCTTCTTGGTGACCTTGTTGGTGAAGTTGCTGACCATACCTGCTAGCGTGATGGGCCTGTCGGTAGGAACACCCTCGGTGGTCTCAGAGACCATCTCGCCATCGACCGATCCGACCTCGTCGGCTTCGTCCTGGTCCTGCGCAAAAACAGAGAGACTGAATTCGGAGATGTCGTTGAGAAGCGACTGGTATGGGCTCAACGGGTGGTCCGAGATGTACATTCCGAGAACATCGTGCTCGAAGTTGAGCTTCTCGCGCCGCTCCCACTCCACCCCGTCTGGGAGCGGGATCTCCTCCTCGAAGACGCTCTCGTTGTCGTCTCCTAGCATGTCGAACATCGAAACCTGGCCGATCTCGCGGTCGTGCTGGCGCTTGGAGGCGCTCTCGAGGATGCCGTCGTCGATCAAAAAGCGCATCAGCTGCATCCTCGTGTAACCCGTGGAATCGAACGCTCCAGACTTGATGAGCACCTCTACGCCCTTCTTATTGCAGGTTTTGGTAGAGACTCTATTTACGAAGTCCTGGAGGCTGGAGAAGTCTCCGTTGGTTTCACGCTCGGCGATGATCTCGTCGGCGGCGCTCAGCCCCATACCCTTGATGCCGGCGAGTCCGAAGCGAATGGCATCCCCGACGGCGGTGAAGTCGCGCATGGAGGAGTTGACGTCCGGCGGTAGCACACGCACGCCCTGTGAAGTGAGATCTGCGATGTAGGCGCGCAGCTTGTCGGGACTTTTGCCCATGTAGCTTGTTAAGACCGCGGCCATGTACTCGAGCGGGTAGTGAGCCTTAAGCCAGGCCGTCTGCATCGTGAGTATTGCGTAGGCCGCGGAGTGTGACTTGTTAAACGCGTAGGAGGCGAACTTCTCCACGTCGTCCCAAATCTTCTGGGCCACGACCCTGTCGTAGCCGTTACGCTCAGCGCCGTTGATCCAGTGATCCTTCATAGTCTCCTCTTGGCCGTCCGACCACTTGGTGATCGTCTTGGTCATGAGGTCGATCTTCTTCTTAGCCACCGCCTTGCGGACTTTGTCGGACTCCCCTGCCGAGAAGCCGGACATCCTCACGGAGATCTGCATGACCTGCTCCTGGTAGACGATGGTGCCGTAGGTCTCCTCTAGGATGTCCTTGAGGCGGTTGTCGTAATACTTGATCTGCTTGACACCTTGCTTTCGGTCGACAAAGTCGTCGACCATTCCGGCTTCGAGGGGACCTGGACGGTAGAGCGCGATGGCGGCGATGATGTCCGAGTAGCGGTCGGGCTTCATCCTCTGCAAAAGGCTCGTGAGCCCCGCCGACTCGATCTGGAAGACCCCTTTGGTGTCCCCACGAGCGAAGAGATCGTAGATCGCCGGGTCGGTAAAGTCGATGGAATCGAGGTCGATACGCACGCCGTGGTTGCGTTCTATGTTGGCAAGCGCGTCGGATATGACCGTCAGGGTGCGAAGCCCGAGGAAGTCCATCTTTAGAAGTCCCAGATCGGCGATGTTGACGCCGTCGTACTGGGAGATGATAGTGCCGCCCTTGGTGTCGAGCTTGGAGGGTACATGCTCGGCGATGGAGTCGCGGCAGATGACTACTGCGCACGCGTGTACGCCCTCGCCTCTGATTGAGCCCTCTAGCTCACGCGCCGCGTCTATGATTCTGCGCGCGTCCTCGTCGCTGTTGTAGAGCGTGACGAAATCGGGGCTGTAGTAATCGTCGTTGTCCGACTGCTTTTTGGACTGCCCCATGGTGCCTGCAATGTTGGCGAACGGGCTTCGAAAGAGCTTGTTGATCTCGAGCGCCTTGCCTTGCGGGTAGCCAAGAACCCTGGCAGCGTCCTGCATGGCCTGCCTGGCCTTGAGCTTGTTGAAGGTGATCACGTTGGCGATGTGGTCCTCGCCGTAGACCTCCTTCACGTGCTGGACAACCTCCAGGCGGCGCTCATCGTCGAAGTCAGTGTCGATGTCGGGCATCTCCTCACGTTCGGGCGACAGGAAGCGCTCGAAGAGAAGGCCGTTCTCAAGCGGATCGAACGTGGTGATGTTGAGGGCGTAGCTCACTATCGAGCCTGCGGCCGACCCGCGGCCCGGTCCAACGCCGATACCGTTGTCCTTCGCCCACTGGATGAACTCTTGGACGATGAGGAAATACGCTGCAAACCCCTTCGAGCAGATGATCTCGTATTCGTACTCGAACCTGTCGATAACCTCCTGTGAAAGCGGCTCTCCGTAGCGCTTGACGAGCCCAGCCATCACGTTCTTGCGCAGCATCGATTCGTTGGTCTCCCCATCCGGAACCGGCAGACGTGGGAAGATCATCTCGTGCGAGAGCTCGACGTTGCACTTCTCGGCGATCTCAACCGTGTTGTCGCAGGCCTCGGGATGGTCCTTGAACAGCTCCCTCATCTGCTCCTCGGTCTTGAGGTAATACTCCTCGCTCTTGAAGCGCATGCGATCCTCGTCGGCAAGCTCCTTGCCCATACCGATGCACATCAGCATGTCCTGGGTACGATAGTCCTCCTGTCTAAGGTAGTGAATATCGTTGGTAGCCACGGTCTTCAGTCCTGCTTTGGCGGCTAGGTCGACGAGCATCTCGTTGAGATCCCTCTGCGACAACCCGTCGTCGGTGGAGATCCCATGGTCCTGTAGCTCTATGTAGAAGTCATCTTTGCCGAAGATAGAGGCGAAGCGCTCGGCCCACTCCATGGCCTCCTCCACCATCCCGAGCTCGAGGCGTCGGGGTATGATGCCGGCAAGGCAGGCACTTGTGGCGATTATGCCCTCATGTCTCTTCTCGAGCGACTCGACCGTGACCCTCGGCTTGTAGTAGAAGCCCTCGACGGCGGCCTCCGAGACGATCTCGAGCAGATTGTGGTAGCCGGTGTCGTTCTTGGCGAGCAGGATCATGTGGTAGAGCTCAGGCTTCCGGTCGCGTGCGAGCGTGGAATCAGGTGTGAAGTAGACCTCGCAGCCGATAATGGGCTTGATCCCCCTGGGCTTAGGTGGCAGTTCCCTGCCCTCCTCCTCGGCGGCGACACACTCCTCTTTCCACTTTTTGACGGCCTTTTTGGTCACGTTGTTGCAGGCCTTCACAAACTCGGGCACGCCGTACATGTAGCCGTGGTCGGTTATCGCTATGGCCTCCATGCCTAGACTGTAGGCGTACTCCGCCATCTCCGCGACCTTGGTTGCGCCGTCGAGAAGTGAGTACTCGGTGTGGTTGTGGAGATGAACGAATGCCATCTACTCTCCTGTGCTCTTGTGTCGATGTCTGTTGATCTGCTCTGCGTCCATACCGAGGCTAGTGGATCGGTTACCGCTTTTAGAGAGAGTCCTCCTCATCGGGTGTGTCACGACGCTCGGCTATCACAGACAGCGCGATTCCGTATCCACCGGATCCGTATTTAAGCTCCTTAGAGACCCTGGCGATCGTGGTGGCTGACGCGCCGGTACGCTCGCTGATGTAGTTGTAGGTCTCTCCGTCGTCTAGGAGCTTTGCCACTAGAAACCTCTGAGCGAGGTCCTGGATCTCGCGGATCGTGCACACGTCGCACAGAAGCCTGAAGACATCGTCTGCCTCGGTGATCCTCGCAAGGGCCTCGCAGAGAACCTTGACATCCTCGGTGTAGATTCGCTCGTCCATTGGCCACTCCGGATCTGATCGGTTGCGTTTAGTGGTTAATCGCCTGATCTACCGCCACGGCCACCGCCACAGTCGCTCCAACCATCGGGTTGTTGCCCATGCCGATGAAGCCCATCATCTCGACGTGCGCCGGCACGGAGGACGAGCCGGCAAACTGTGCATCGGAGTGCATGCGTCCCATGGTGTCAGTCATGCCGTAGGAAGCGGGGCCCGCCGCCATGTTGTCGGGATGGAGCGTTCGCCCGGTCCCTCCGCCGGAGGCGACCGAGAAGTACCTCTTGCCCCTCTCCACACATTCCTTCTTGTAGGTTCCAGCTACAGGGTGCTGGAAACGTGTGGGGTTGGTAGAGTTACCGGTGATAGAGACGTCCACATCCTCGTTCCACATGATCGCCACACCCTCGCGTACATCATCGGCTCCATAGCAGCGCACGTTGCCACGCTCGCCAGCGGAGTAGCGCTTCTCACTGACGATGGAGAGCTCGCCGGTGGCGTAGTCGAAGCTGGTCTGGACATATGTGAAGCCGTTGATCCTGGAGATGATCTGCGCGGCGTCCTTTCCCAGCCCGTTTAGGATCACGCGGAGGGGCTCGGTGCGCGCTTTGTTGGCGTTTCGCACGATGCCGATTGCGCCCTCGGCTGCGGCGAAGCTCTCGTGACCTGCCAAGAAGGCGAAACAGCGGGTCTCCTCGCGAAGCAACATGGCCCCGAGGTTGCCGTGGCCGATGCCAACCTTGCGGTCATCTGCTACCGAGCCTGGGATACAAAACGACTGCAGCCCGATGCCGATCTTCTCTGCAGCCTCGGCGGCGCTTCCCACCCCCGACTTGATGGCGATGGCCGCACCGGCAGTGTAGGCCCACGCCGCGTCCTCGAAGCAGATGGGCTGAACGCCCTTGACTATGTCGTAGGGAAGGGTCTCCATGCCCGCGGCGGCACAAACCTCGCTCGCGTCGTCGAGGCCGGCAATGCCGTGTTCGGATAGCACTGCATCGATGTTTGCGATGCGGCGCTCCCTGCTCTCGAAATCGGCCATTGCTACTCCTCCCTCGGATCGATGTACTTGACGGCCTCGTCGAAGCGTCCGTATCGGCCGGATGCGCCCTTCAGGGCCTCGTTGGCGTCGGTTCCGCCCTTGATAGCCTCCATCATCTTGCCGAGGTTGACGTACTCGTACCCGATGATCTCGTCGTCGGCGTCCAGAGCCAGTTTGGTGACGTAGCCCTCGGTGATCTCGAGGTAACGTGGCCCCTTCGCCCTTGTGCCGTAGGTGGTGCCGACCATGGAGCGATCTCCTTTGCCCAGATCGTCCAGTGCAGATCCTATCGGAAGGCCGCCCTCGGAGAACGCTGTCTGCGTGCGCCCGTAGACAATCTGCAGGAACAGCTCACGCATGGCCACGTTGATCGCATCGCAGACAAGATCGGTATTAAGCGCCTCGAGGATGGTCTTGCCTGGCAGTATCTCGGAAGCCATGGAGGCGGAATGGGTCATCCCCGAACACCCGATGGTCTCGACTAGGGCCTCCTCAATGATCCCGTCCTTAACGTTGAGCGTGAGCTTGCACGCGCCCTGCTGCGGGGCGCACCAGCCAACGCCGTGGGTGAGACCGCTGATATCGCCGATCTCCTTGGCCCTTACCCACTTCCCCTCCTCGGGAATGGGTGCCGGACCATGGCATGCCCCCTGTGCCACGGGACACATATTCTCAATCTGAGTCGAATAGATCAAAGTGCCACATCCCTTCGCATGTCGGAATCGCAATTCCATCCGTTGATTCTAACCTTTCGTACAGAAGAGCGCCTACCCACCCCGCTCGCACTCCCACCGAACTGCGAGCGGCGTACGGGCACCGGCCAGTCGAGAGTAATCTTGCATCCGATGGTGCGCTACGCGAGGTTCGAATCTGAAAGGCTTGAATTCACGTACCGACTAACATCGCACGTATACCTGTGGCCGATGTAGCGATGCTCATGGTTCTTCATACCGGGAATATAATCCCGGTGATAACGAAGGGTATGCAGCAACCGATGCTGGAGAACACACTGGAGTCTGGGCAGCTGAGGCGAATGCAAGACTGCTACGTAAAGCGTATAGCCTGCGGAATCGACAACAGCTTCATCGTCAGGCAGGGCAACAGGGCCATCATGGTCGACACCTGTCGCAGGCACAACAGGGCCAAGGTGATGAGGGCGGCCAGGGAGGAGGGCGTCTCCCTGATCGTGCTCACGCATGGGCACTTCGATCACGTATCCAATGCCCGCGCCATCGCCGAGGCACTAGACATCCCCATCGCGATGCACTCCGCCGACGTCGATCTCGTCTCCGACAACAGCTATATAAAGATGCATGCGAACACACTGATCGGCCATGTTGAGCTCATAGCGCTGAACAGGATCTTTAAATACGGGCGGATCGAGGAATTCTACCCCGACCTCTTCCTACAGGAGGGCGACACCCTGGAGACCTTCGGAATCGACGCCAAGGTGATTGGGTTTCCGGGCCACACGATGGGTTCCATCGGGTTAGACGTGTGGGGAACTGATCTTCTGGTTGGAGACGCTTGCATAACGCTACCCTACCCCTCCAAGGCGATGATCTACAGCAACCGCGAGGAGATGGAGGCCTCCTGCCGCAAGATCACCTCCATGGGAGAGCGCACCGTGCACGTAGGACACGGAAAATCGGTACCGAACAGGGCTTGGTAACTGCCGGCTGACTCCACTCGAGAGCCGGAACCCTAAAAGCGTCGCAGGGTTAAAACACGCGTGTCCCCTGAGATTTGGCCACGCTTTCTATTGCTCTTTGATGGGCCAACCCTTTTCATCCACGGCGATGGCGCAGTACCTCTCTATTAGCTCTTGCACACCGTACGGGATCTCCCCCGCGACCTCGACGAGCGCTCTGCCTGGATAGGCCTCCAGACACATCTCGAGCCTAGAGAGGCTCGAATCATCGGAGAACCCACCTTCATCGTGCATCACCATCGGCGCGTCTGCCACGGACTCCAGGACGTCCCATACGTCAAGGCCAGCATCGCCGCAGTCCACGGAGCTCGCGCCACCAAGGTCGAATGCGCCATCTAGACCTGGATGCGCCCAGGACGACATAGACAGTGCTGATTTTGAAAGGTCGCACACTATATCGGCGCAGGAGGCAGGTGCCGTTTCTAGTTTCGAGACCGCATCGGCTATCGCGCGGGTGAACGTTGGGTCAGATCCGCAGCACGATCCTACAATGGCGGCACCTAACGAGACGAACTCGGGGGCGAGACATGCCATCTCAGACGGTGTTCCGGGGTAGGAGACGGATCCGTCGGAGTTGACGAGTGGAAGCCCTGCGTTGGGCTGCACAATGAGCGGAAGGGTAGTGGCTGATCGCATGCGGCGGATAACCTCGAGCGCCTCGGCGGGTCCAAGGCCGCAGTTTATGCCCACATAGGCGGCTCCCAGCATCTCCGCGATGGCGGCGGAGATCTCCGGAGGGGTCGAGGACAGTGGCATCTTGCCGCTTTCGTTGAAGGTGCAGCTGGCGATCATCGGTAGATCGCAGACATCTCTGCACGCGAGCATCGCACATCTTAGGTCCGCAATGTCTATGAAGGTCTCGAAGATGATGGCGTCTGGCGACTCCGGCCCCTCCACGAGAGACTGGATATGTCTTCTGTAGGCGTCCAAGACCTCCCTGAAGGATGCCTCGCCCAGAGGTTGCAGGACCGCAGAGCACGGCCCCACGTCGCCGAGCACTAACCCCTCCGGGTTTCCCTCTCTGGCTAGTGCGACACTTCGTTGCACGGCACGATGCGCCCTGCCGCGCACGTCTGCGTCCTCTGAAGCACATACGGTAAACGAGTTGGTCGTGGCAAGGGTCGCCCCTGCCTCGGCGTACAGGGCGTGCACTCTGGTTATCGCATCGGGGTCGGAGAGGTTGAGCATCGCCGAGTCCTCTCCAGAATTCAGCCCCATCGAGAGCAGCATCGTTCCCATGGCCCCCTCCGCCACAAGGATCCTTCCACCAGTTTCCAGCCCTCTCGCGATCCTGCCCTCAAACGACATCCGGAGCCTCCTGCCCACGTCTACCTGCGACCATTTGATGCTCAAAGACGACCCGGCGCAAGATCACGCCTTGCCGTCGGGAGACCTGGGGGTATTTTATCCCATACAGCTCGTTTCCTTACGGGCGCGCCGCTCTGCGTGTGCGACAGGTGCGTCTATGATTCAAGCATCCGGAGCGAAAGGAATGCGTAGAGTGACTGGTCTGGATCGGAAAGGTCGATTCCGGATATGCGCTCGATCCTCTCCAGGCGCCTAAGCAGCGAGGATCTGTGGATGAACAGCCTTTTGGCCGCATGAGTGGAGTTTTGGCGCTCCTCTTCGTAGGCTCTCAGTGTCTCGATGTACTCGGTTCCGTGCTCAGCATCGTGCTCCATTAAAGCGATGATGCCGGAGTGGCACACACTGATGGCATCGAACTCACCGCTCATGTTGCGGATTAGGTAGTAGATCGCATAGTCGGAGAAAGTGTAGTACCACAGGTGAGGATCCCTGATACTGCCGTACTCCAGTGCTAACTCGGCCTGACGACAACATCCGCTCAGGTTCTCGATCCCTCTGAAGCTGTTTCCGATACCTAGTTTGAAGGCGTAGTCGACCATTAGATCTGTGAGCGAACCCACGAGAGAGCCCAAGGATGATCCCCAGTCTCCCCTGTCTATGTCTACCACTATTATTATGTGATCCTCACATACTATCGCGCACGAACTCTGGAGCTTCTCCTCGATGAGGCTGCACAGGTAACCTGTCGCGGTGGACCACATGGAGCCCTCGAAGAAATCAACCCTCATCGCCACGAGCTTGTCATTAACGTCCCAGCCGTACATCGGAAACGCCGTATTGGCGAGACTGGGGTCGGCGAATTGGTATTTGCTCGCCATGGCTCGCAGCAGATAGTGCATAGCATCGCTCTGCGAGTGATTGGGATCGCTGATGACCTGCTTGGAAAATATGTACTCGAAGATACGCTCAGCGAAGTATGGGAATGTGTGGAGGTACCTAACGCGGTCCACCCATCCCGCCCTCTTCCCAACGGATACGACGATTCTTGCATCCCAATCGCCATCACCGCCGGGCGGTATGTGGTTGTAAGTGATGTAGAAATCGTCGTCTGGGCCTGCGTCCTCGGGATATACCAGGAAGCCCGTGTGCCTGGCGGCATTGATGTAGTTCACATCCTCAATGAGCTCTCTTGCTCGATCCTCGGTCAGTATGAGCTCCCCAGAGCCGCTCTTGTAGCAGTTCTTCCCGTACCCCGGCGATGCAGCGACGATTCCGAGACCCTTATCGAAGACCGCCATTGCGCACCCCATGTTCCTCTCCCCGTACTCGAGCATCCCGGATACACTCTCGCCTCTCCTTAGCAGCTCTTCGAGCGATTCGGACCAACGCCAGATATCGAACAGGCAGTCCCAGAACATTGCCAGAAGCGACTTAGATACGGCGGAGTCGAGGGATGACGTATCGACCCAGGCGTCATAGGAGGAGAGTTGTCCCTTTCCGCTCGGACAGATCCAGAGCGTCCCCTTTTTTGGATGGGGGAACAGGTCGTCTTCCGGGGCGATTCGGATGATCTCGGCCTTGTGATCACCACGTAGGGTGAACCTGTTCCAATGCTGCACACCATGGTTCTTCAGGCGGGAGACCACCTCCTGGAAGAGCATGTCTGCTGTTACCTCGAGGTGGTTTCCCAAGAGCTTCGCGAATTCTGGATCCCGTCTTTTCTTCACCGAGATCACTCCTAGGTAGAGAGGTTCAATTTCAAAGGGGTGCAACAAAGTGTCGCGCAAAATACTAAAAGACGCATCTTTATGGATGGTACCAAGATAGAAACTCTTATGCAAAAATCGGTTAAATGTAGAAACTTTAGGTATCGGATTACTTTTTTGGGGGGTTATTTCTTGATGATGGGTCCAAGGGAGAACTACCTTGCTCTTCTCGCGCATGAGGAGACCGACTACCCACCCTGCCTTCTCACGGATGTTGCGATATGCGGGAGCCAGCTCGAGACTTTCGAGAACGGTCCGGTTGAAGGAGGCCTCGATGGGTTCGGAAACGGATGGATACCCACCTCCTCTGCTGGGGGTCAGCCGGCGCTGGACCCGTTCATCATTCCGCTAGACGACGTCTGCGACTGGAAGGAGAAAGTAGTCTTCCCCGATCTCGATGCGTTCGACTGGCAGGGGCTAGCAGACATGCAGCTGGCGGGCATTGATCGGAACCAGAAAGTCGTCGAGTACCACAGCTGGAACTCTATCTTCCTTAGATTCACGCACCTGCTCGGCTTCGAGAATGCCCTGTGCGCGATGCTCGAGGAACCCGAGGCCTCCGGGGATCTGATGGACGCGATATGCGACTACAAGATCAGGGCTCTTGAGAGAGCCAAGGAATACTTCTCTCCCGACACTTACGTCAACTACGACGACGTCGCCACTGAGAAGACGCTCTTCATGTCACCCGAGGTCTACCGCGATCTGATCAAGCCTAGGCATAGGCGTCTGAATGACGCCGCCATAGAGATGGGGATCATCCCTCAGCAGCACTGCTGCGGCTACTGCGAGGAGATAATCCCTGATTTCATCGAGGAGCATTCGGCTGCATGGCAGGCTGCACAGCCCTCGAACGACCTTGCCGCCCTGTTGCAGAGACACTCCGACTCCATCTCAATCATAGGGGGTTATAACACCCAGGGAAGGCCCGGTGCCTTCGATGTCACCGATGAGGAGATAGTCGCTGAGGTCGACAGGTGCCTCGACGTCTACGGCGCGCTTGGGAAGGGCTACGGCTTCTTCGGCTTCTTCCTAGGCGACAAGAAGTCTCCCGAGGTCCAGCACAAGGTCGGCATCATCATTAGCAGGATCATGGAACGCCGTGGAGGCGCGACGAACTGACATTTCTGCAGCGGCCCAGGCAGCCGCCAATCACGCAATCTCACGGAAACCCTTTCCGGCTCCCTTTTTGGCAACATCCATTGTGAGGGGGGATGCTAGGGAGGAGGTGAGGATGGCCATTTCCGGGGCCAAAGGTGTTTTCGGAGATTATAGAATCGCAAAGTTAAAACCCAAGATTTACCGTGCAATGAAAGCAGGTGAAGCTACATGAGTGAGAATGCGAGCACCGACGCTGCGGCGATTCAGCAGAAAGAGGTGCAGCAGCACAAACCACTGTCGACATCGCTCAAGCTCTTCTTTGGCGTTGGAGACTTCGGTTTCAACCTGATGAGCAGCGTTGAGACCTATTACTTCGTCTTCTTCCTTACCAACTTCGCGATGTTCGATGCCGCTACGGCGGCGATCGTGTCCGGAGCTGGATCTATGGTCGACGCCATCCTCGGATGGATGTACGGAGGATTCATCAACTCGCTGAAGCCGATGAAGTGGGGACGTTACCGTTCATGGCTGCTTGTGATGCCATGGATAGTCCCGATCCTGTTCTGCTTCGAGTTCACCAGGTTGAGCGATAACACGATCCTGGCCGCAGCTCTGATCATTTTCTTCAACGTCACCTCTCATGCCGCGTGGGACTTCCCGTACGTCGCGAACATATCGATGATCTCGATGGCTGCGAAGACTCCCGAGGACCGTGCCCGCATGGCATCGACCCGCGGCGTGTGGTCCAACGCCGCCAAGATCTTCTTCGGCTACATCATGACCGCCCTGCTCCCCATTGGAGCCATGTGGTTCGGCGAAGCCAACCAGTATGCGTTCGGCGCGTTTGTGATGGGTATTTTCTTCGCGGTCCTCTACTATGCGCACTTCCGTATGTTCAAGGGCTACGAGAAGGAATACACGAAAGAGGAGCTCGCCAATTACAAGAAGGCCGGCAGGGACGAGGGTCGCACCACCTTCCGCGACCTCGGCCGCGCGCTCGTGACCAATCCCCCGCTGATCTTCTTGCTGCTCTCCGACATCGCCAAGTGGTGCTTCAACTTCATGTGCGCCGGTGTCGCTACCTACTACTTCACCTACGTAGTGTTCGAGCCCGGTCTGCTGGCGACCTACATCTTTATATCCAACATCCTGTGCGTCGTGGGATCCTACCTCTCCTCTCCATTCGGCAGGATTATGAAGTCTACGCGCAATGCGTCCATCGTAGCGTTCATCTTCATGGGTGCCATGATGCTGATAGCCTGGGCACTGTTCTGGGATGTGTGGATGGTCATCATCTTCATGTCTCTGGCCCAGTTCGGCTACGGAATCACCTATTCCTGCTCGACCGCCATGTACGCCGACACCGTGGTCTACAACGAGTGGAAGAACCGCACCAACGCCGCTGGATGGATCAACGGCCTGCAGCTCTTCCCGCTTAAGCTCGCATTCGTCGCACGCGGTGTTCTGATCCCCATCGTGTTGGCAATGATCGGATTCACCACCGCGGACGCGTTCGCCCCGTTCCTCGAGGCTGGAGCCACACTCACGGCGGAGTATGTAGCCTTCCAGAGTGGCATCGCAATCCCGTTCATGATCATCCCGACCGTCCTGGTGTTCATTGCCGCTATCCTTCTGCTCGTTGGTTACAGGCTCACCCCTGCTAAACTACAGCAGTATCAGAAGGAGATCGAGGTGCGCAAGGCTTCCGAGGGAAATCAGGAGGCGGCTGCCAACGCATAAGGTAGCGGCTACCGTGTGAGTAGAAAGGATCCGTGAATGCTGACACCCAGACAAAATCTCATGGAGACAATCAAGGGAGGCAAGCCCGAGAGGTTCGTCAAGCAGTACGAAGCCTTCGAGGTCATTTTCACCGCCGCGCACCGCGCGCGCAACAACCCGAAGTATGGTGAGCTCAACAAGGTCAACAACTGGGGAGTCACCGTATCGTGGGCTGAGGGACAGCCCGGAGCCTTCCCGGTCCACAAGCCTGATACGATCGTCGTCAAGGACATCGAAGAGTGGCAGGAGTACGTCAAGGTCCCCTCTCTCGAATTCTCCGAGGCCGAGTGGGAGATCGACATCGCCGCTGCCGAGGCGATAGACCGCGAGAAGTACTTCGTCACCGCGTACGTCGCACCGGGTGTCTTCGAGCAGATGCACTACCTGTGCGAGATCACCAACGTTCTCGCTGGTTTTTACGAGTATCCCGATGAGCTCAAGGAACTCATCAAGGTCCTCACCGAGTATGAGATCAAGCTCGCTGAGGTCACATGCGATCACATCAAACCTGATGCAATTCTGCACCACGATGACTGGGGAACCCAGATCTCGACCTTTATGGACCCCGAGATGTTCGCTGAGTTCTTCCTGGATGCCTATAAGGAGATCTATGGATACTGGAAAGAGCGTGGGGTCCAGCTGATCATGCATCACTCGGATTCCTACTGCGAGACTATCGTGCCCTACATGATCGAGATGGGCATCGACATCTGGCAGGGAGTGCTGACCACGAACAACATCCCCGAGCTCGTGAAGAAGTACGGCGGTCAGATCTCGTTCATGGGAGGAATCAACAACTCCACCGTCGACTACGAGGGATGGACGAAGGAAGTCGTCGATGCGGAGGTCAAGAAGGCCTGCGATCTCGGTGGACACCTCTACTTCATCCCGAGCACCTGCCAGGGCATGAAGGGCAGCACCTTCGAGGGTGTCTACGACTATGTCGACGAGGCCATCGACAACTACTCCAAGGTCTACTGGAAAGAGCACAACCTGTAGGCCAAAATCATCGAGAACCTCCTTTTCGATGATTCGGCGCTAGAAGAGGCGCTGGTAAGACCCCCGCATCACGGTCTTGTAACCGGGGTGCGGGGGTCGTTTTTTCGATATTGTTTGATCGATCGAGACGCGCTCAAGCAGGAGTTGGAAAAGACCTACAGATCGAGCCGCATGAGCCTACCAATGGCCACCGCGTATATCCTCAGAGCCTCTCGCAGGAGTTCCTCCGACACTCCCTCGTTAGGACCATGCATGGATCCCACCCACTCCGGAGTCTTTTCCCAAGGCTTTTCCGGGCCAAAACTCGCCGCTCGCTCGAAGAGTCTGGCGTAGGTGCCTCCTCCCATAGTGAAGGGCTTTCCGCTCTCCCCCGTGGCCTCGTTGTAGGCGCCAAGGAGCGCTTGGACGACATCGGAATCGCGGGGTACTAGGAAGGGTGGTTTGTTAAGGGTCATCTCGGCGGTTGCGCCTGCGTGCCCCGCATGCTCCGTGCACCTTCTCAGGATCTCCTCCGAATCGATCGATGTGGGGTACCTGACATCTAAGGTCTGCACCAGACGACCGTCTCTGCAAAAGATCATCCCACAGGCGAGTGTGAGCGGGCCGAAGTCGGAATCGGAGCAATCCATGCCAAACGAGGAGCCATCGGTAGCGAAGCATGCATCGGCCAACATGGTCAGGAAGGGCTCCATCGCCTCTCCGCAATGCACGTTTTTAACCAGGTAACTTGCGAGGATCCCGATCGCGTTGACTCCGAGCTCGGGTGTAGAGGCGTGGGCTGATGTGCCCAGGGCCGTTATGCGCAGAAGGCCGTCTCCCACACTCTCTACGGATATCCCGCTAGCTTTGGGAAGAGTGTCACCGCCTTGGTATCTGATCGTCGCGCTCGCACTGCCTGGGACGGCGTTGACGGCCATCCCACCCTCTATCGCGACGATCGGTGTGTCCTCGAGAGCAGGACCCATCAGCTCAATGTTACAAATACCCTTCTCGCCATAGCAAACCGGGAACTCGGCATCGGGTGTGAAGAGAAACGCGGGATCTGCATGGCGTTTCCTGTACTCGACGACATCGGCCATGCCAGTCTCCTCGTTGCCTCCGACGAGGAACCGAATGGTATAGGGAAGCTCGAAGCCGAACTCTCGGCAGACCCATGCCCAGAAACCCACGGCGTAAAGTGCGACTATCACAGGGCCCTTGTCGTCTAACACTCCCCTACCTAGAAGATAGCCCTCGCGACGGGTGAGCACAAATGGGTCGCTTTGCCATCCGGGGCCAGCATCCACCACGTCGACGTGGCCTATGATGGCGAGTTGCGTAGGGCTTTTGCCGGGCAGGTCGGCGATGCCGATGTAGCCCTCCATCGAGCTTGCGTTGAGCCCTAGCTGCCTGGCCACATCGAGGACCAGGTCCATCGCCTGTGCCACACGGGGACCATATGGCATCCCTGGTGAGGCTCCATCCAGATCTTCAACGCTCGGGATGGCTATGGCACGGGCTATGTCGTCTACCACCAGATCCCAGTTCCTATCAACGAAATCGTTCAGGATCGAATCGAAATCGTCTGCATCCATGAGGCTTTCCGCATCTCCGAATCCCATTGGCAGCGCCTCCGTTTCAAAATAAAACCGCTTACGTGTCGGTAAATCCCGATCATTGTCTCACATCGGTCAGGGTGCCAATATCGAATTGGACAAGGGGAAGAATGCCATGAACTCTAGATACAAACCTAGCGATCTCGTCGTCGGCGACGTCGAATTCACCCTGATCCGACGTCCCAAGATGAAAAACATCCGCATACACGTCGACAGGAGCAACGGTTCTGTTGTGGTCTCAGCGCCCTTCTATGCTTCCGAGAAGATGGTGCTGGGCTTCGTGCAGTCGAAGCTGGAATGGATCGAAAGAACCAGGAAGAGGTTCAAAGCAGCCCGCTACTTCCCACCAGCCACTATGACCGACGGCGCGGAATACACCCTGTGGGGCAAGAGGACCGCGCTCTCGCTCATGGATCTATGCTCCAACCAGGAGCTGGAAAGCATGCCAAGAGACGAACTCGAGCTGCGCAAGCTCTTCGAGAAGAGGATGAAAAAGGAGCTCGAGGGCGTTATTCGAACGGTTCTTCCCGAGATCGAGCGGGAGTGCGGCGTGAGCTGCAGTACGTGGTCGGTCCGCAACATGAAGACAAGATGGGGTTCCTGCACTCCCTCCACCAAGAGGATAAGAATCGCAACCAGCCTAGTGCACTACCCTCGGGAATGCCTTGAGATGGTGATCTGCCACGAGCTGGGACACATCAACCATACGGACCATGGACCGGGCTTCAAGGAATTCATGGACGCTCACTGCGTCGACTGGAGGCAGACAAGGGCGATCCTAAGCGGGAAAGGCTAGGTTTCGTCTCACCTTCAGACGCTCGAATGACAACGCGGCTACTGCCTGGCCAGAGTCATCGTCTGCCCCTGGTACTCCAACACCAGCGTTTGGGTCTCCTGGTCGTAGGGGATCTCGTAGGTGTAACCGTTCTCATCGGTGAGGATGACCGCCTCCCCGTCCTCATCAGCCGACCACGTGGTAGTAGATCCGTCTGAGATATCAGTGCCCTGGGAGAGCAAACTAGCCGTTCCATCGGAGCTTAGGATCATCGTGAAAAGATCCGCGCCGGTGGAGCCCATCTCGGCGATCTCTTCGGATGTAAGCACGGTACCATCCTCGAGATCGAACTCGATGAGCACCCATGTCCCGGAAAAATCGTCGTCACTCTGTTGGCCGCAAGCGGAAAGAGCTGCTGCAAGGCACAGTGATAGCGCAAGTGATAGTGCAGATCTAAGAAACCTTCTCCTCATCTATCAACCTCCAGGAAGCGGGCGAGGGAAAGCGTCCCGCCACCCGGAACTCCGCAAGTATCCGTTTTCCTACTTGGTGAAATAAAGGGTCTCGCCATCGGAATCCGGAACCGAGAAGGAGATGGTGTTGTCGGTGGAATCATAGGCGCAGCTGATAGTGGTGCCCGCGATCTCCATCTCGACAGTAGTAGCGGTGCCGGTCCAGGTTGCCTCGGTGGAATCATCGATGATGTCGATTCCCATGATAGACATGGTTATCGTCCCATCGTCGTTAAGTACAAGGGTGCCGTACTCAGCGGCGGTCATATCGAGGGACTCTAGCGCCTGTTCGAAGAGTTCACCTTCAACAAGGCCGTCCTCGGTGCCGTCGGTAGAAATGGCGCAGACGGTCCATGTGCCCTCGTAGTCTGGTATCGTCGTGGTCTCTACCCCATCGCTGCTGCTAGAGCAGCCCACGGAGATCGCCAGAACCCCGATGCAGAACACCGAGACGATTGCGAGAACAAACCTCTTCTTCATGTTATCCACCCCTAATGTTTTACCTGTTGCCGCACAGATGCGGTTCTTCTGGGGAAACAGTATATCTCAGCGGTATGTCTGGTGATGATGGATTATGGGAATTCAATGCTACGCAAGCGCGCCTCCCTTGGCGTAGCCGAATACCCTGATACCAAGGTTAAGAACCTCGCCAAGCATGGTCGGTCCCTTCCTCTTTTCGACCTGGGTGCTGATGTCCAGCTTCCCGAGAGCCCCTCGGGCTCTGGCCTCGGCCTCCGCATCTGCTCTCGCAACCTTGATGGCGAAGGCTATAGCCTCCTCCGCATTCCGGAAGAACCTGTTGCCCGTCGATGCATGAACTGTGAAGCCATCCAGCCCGCCGGCGCCGTATTTGGGGGACACGTCCACTACCACCTTGGCGGAGATGTCCGCGATGGCGGTGCCTATGGCGTTGGCGACCTCGGCGTCTTCGGGGATCACGTACTCAACCCCCATAGCCCTTGCGACATCTGGAAGAAGGACATGGGTGGGTGCGCCGATCCCCACGAGCGTGGTGTTAGCGTCGAAGAGAACATCGAGCATCTCCGTGTTCACGTTGCGCCCCGCACGCCTCTCGACGAAGCTATTCCACCCTCTGGCCACAAGGGCCTTGGTCTGGGTGTCGATGCCATTTGCAAAGATCTCGGGGAAGCGATACTCCAGGAGCGAGTACATGATGCACTTGTAGAGGCGCTCCTTGGCCATGTCGTAGATGCGATCGCAGATCTCCGGTATGACGGCGTCGATATCTCCATCGGTCTTTACATGGTAGAGGTTTCTGGCGAAGTAGCGGAGCGCCGCTGCCGACCCCCTTGCATCGAATCTGTCGAAGTCGCCTTTGAGGTGCATGATGTCGGTTGGGGTGATGCCGCAGCGCATAACGACGCCCTCATCCTCGAGGCGCTCTGAGCGCAGGGTGTAGGGGTTGAACCTCGGGTCACCGATCATCATCGGCCCATCCTCGAGCAGCTCTATAAGCATCTTTTCGGGCTCGGTGAGAGCAGAGGTGTCCTTTGGTTCGTCTACGAGGTATAGGAATTCGTTGAGAGGCTGAACGGACCTGCGCATCTCGTAGCGTAGCATCTGCATGCTCTCCATCACTTGAGGTTCGTAGGTAGCCAGGATGCACAGCGGCACAACCCTCTTTGAGCCGATGCGCAGCTTTCCCTCATCAACCCAGACGCGGCTGTCTCCACCGAGTCCGTAGGTGTTAATGAAGACGCCGCTGACCTGGGTCTTCCATCCCCCGATCTTGATGCTGTCGGTCATCGCGGGCACACCTCCCTCGACGATGGAGATGTCTGTGGTGGTGCCGCCAATGTCGATGATCATGCAGTCTTCAACATGCGATATGCCCTTGCCACCGATCACACTCGCCGCAGGTCCGCTAAGAATAGTCTCCACGGGCTTTTTGCGGGAGAACTCCTGCGACATGAGGCTACCGTCGCTTCTGAGGATCATAACCGGGATGTTCAGCCCTCTCTTGCCCAGCACCTCCCCCACCGCTGTCACGAACTTCGAAATAACCGGGAGGAGCCTAGCGTTGAGAAGAGCCGTGGCGCCTCTCTCTATGAAGTTGAGCTCGGTTGCCAGATCACTTGCCGAGACGACAGGAACGCCGAGCCTGTCGGAGAAGAACTCGGATCCGCATCTCTCGACCTGGGCGTTGTTTCTCAGCGAATTGACCTCTGAGATTGCGATCGACTGCGCACTATCGAAAAAATCCCTGTTGGATTCCAGGAGTTCCTCCCAGTCGGGCTCGTCGATCACCGATCCGTCGAAGCTACCCTTGGTGTCCATGCACAGCACGTCACCAGGGTCGATCCCGTACTTCCCCTTCAGGTCGATCCTGTCGAGCATCTTGCGTGGCAATCCAAGAAGGACGAGCTTGGCGCGGCCTCCCCTTCCCTCGACGCAGGCGTTGGTTGCAAGTGTCGTCGATAGCGAGATAGACACTGCGCTGGAGAGCAGCTCCTTGTTCAGGAAGTCCACCGAGCTTTCGATGCATCTCGTTAGATCCTCCTTGGTGGTAAGCGTCTTGTTCTTGGCAAGTACCTCGCCGGTGTCGTAGTCGTATGCGACGACGTCTGTGTAGGTTCCACCGGTGTCGATTCCAATCCCAATCCTCATAAACCCTCCATGGCTATCGCTGATGCATACATGCTCAAAGTTCCTTTTCGCATGTACGGAACTATAGCTGCATCATGGTGCTTTCGTCTCCATACATGCAGGTAGCCGGCACAAGGCCGGCTACCTTCACCCGCAAAACGCAGGTATTCGTCAGATATTGGGAGCGGGGTGCCCTACTTTACGGGCGTCCCGCACTTGGAGCAGAACTTGTTGTTGAGGTTGGCGATCTCCGCACCGCAATGCGAGCAGAACTTCTTCCCCACCTGGGGCTGAGGTTGCGCAGCGGCGGGCTGCTGTTGAGCCTGTCCGGCAAACGGAGCACCGGACTGCTGGGACTGATAGGGCTGAGAGCCAACGGGCTGCCCGTAGTTGGCACCGTAGGCACTACCAGTTGCTCCGTACATGGTGCCGGCACCGTGGGTAACCTGGTACTGGTTGGGAATCGAGAAGAAGAGGTTCTTGCGGCGGATGTAGTAGACCAGAGTGAAGATGCTCATAGCGATGAACGCGATGCATAGGATGACTGCGATCCATCCGATGGAGGCGATAGCGCCGAAGATGCCACCTCCGGTGCTGTATCCGTAATAGGACAACGTGCTGCCCATGTATGACATGGCGCTCCCGTAGAGACTAAGCAGCCATGCTAGGAGGAAGAAGAGTATTACGTAGACCACTAGCTCTATTATCACGAGAATCAGCAGGGTGACAAACGACCAACGCTGGAACTTTAGCATGCCTACCATAGTGGCGATCATGAGGCCAACGAGGCAGAGGTTAATGAAGACCACGAGCCCACTCGATGTCACAGAGAAGAGTCCGATGAGCTGAATGATGATGCCGATCGGGAGAAGCACATAGTTGAATGCCTTGTGATACCCCAGTGGAACCGTGGGGGAAGGAGAGTAACTAGTACCTGCCATCTGTATCAAACCCCTTTGTCGAAGATGGAACTACTGAAAATGCCGTGTCAAATTATATTCCGATGTAGAAATTGTAAAGAGACCTGATCGGTGATTCGATGGAAGTTTTTCTGAAAAGATCGCCCCGCGATCAGAAGGCAAAGCAGATCGCGTCGAGGATCTGGATTGCAAAGTGCTGGATGAGGTTACGCAGATCGCCATCGATGTCCTCAACGTCGTCCTCGAGCCTGTCCGCAGCGATCCTGACGACTATCCTCTTACGGACGCTGGAGGGCGCGGACGACAGCGACGAGACCGCTATCTTGAACCTCCTCGCGAGGTCACGGGCGTTCTCGAATACGACCACCGGCACCCCGTCGGGCTCCGGGAGCACGTCGGTTCCGATCTCCACTAGCACCATCTCTTCCGACGGGGTTCCCGACAGCGAGTCCGCGCTCGAGAGCCTGGACAGGCTCGTGGTGGCAAACGCGAGGTTCGCGACCCTGGAGGCTATCTCCCTTGTGATCTCGTCGGTGCCGTAGATGCAGATCGGGCTGTTCTCTAGCACCTCGACGGCCCTTGAGAAGGCGAGCATACCGTCGTCGACACCCATCGGGCTCTTGTCCTTGTATGCCCAGTGCAACCGCTCGATAGCGTTGCAGGTAGCCATCCCCACGATTCCATCGGGGTCGATTCCCATGTTGGCCTGAAAGTCACGCACGGCCTTTTCGGTGTAGGCCCCGAATATGGAGTCCTGTGGCCCGCATCCGAAGCCCAGGATCGACAGGGCCTGCTGCAGTTGCGCGACGTCGTTTCCGTGAAAGTAGGGCATCTTGAGATACAGCGTGCGGTCACCAAGTTCGAAGGAGGCGTCGACGAGCGCGGCCCAGGTTAGCGCGTCGATGGTATCGCCATCGGACATACCCTTGTCGCTCCTGAACCTACGCACCGCCATGCGGGTTCCCTCGCCGAACACGCCGTCTATGCCCTGTTCTCCCAGGTCGTATCCGAGCTTTGTGAGGCGCCTCTGGACGTCCTCGACGGCAGCTCCGGTGCAACCCTCAAAGATCGGCTCGAAACAATCCATCGCCATCCCGATCACCTGAGTCTGTCGACGAAGTAGTCGGCCATAGACAGCAGTGTCACCTTGGATTCTGGTGTGATGTCCAGGTCGTTCAGGAGTTCCTTGGCAGATGCAGTGAGTTCGTGAGCGTAGTCCCTAGCCGCATCGATGGATCCGGTCTGATGCATGATCTCCACGGCTCTCCTCAGCAGACGGTCCTCCGTGGCCTTGGAATCGAGAATAGATATGAGCTCGTCTCGTGTAGGGGCGCTGCCGAGCGAGTGCACGACCATATAAGTGCGCTTACCCTCCGTTATGTCGCTCATGAAATCCTTGCCCATCTCCTCCTCGCTGCCTACGAGGTTTAATAGGTCGTCCTGGATCTGGAATGCCAGGCCCACCAACTCCCCAAACTCCCTCAAGGCTTTGATCTGCTCCTCAGTGCCGCCGCCTACGATTGCGCCTACAGCCAGTGGAACGGATCCGGAGTAGCAGGCGGTCTTGCGTGAAGCCATCAGAAGATAGTCGTCGATGCCGATATCGTAGCGTTTGTCCCTGGCCCACCCGATGTCTAGCGCCTGGCCCTCGATGGTTGTCTCGTCCATGTCAACCAGCTCGCCTACCACTCGCAGCTTGATCGCGTCGGGGAGGTTGGGATCGCGGACGACCGAGGACATGACCGAGGACAGCGCAAGGTCGCCGGCGTTGATGGCGAGTCCTACCCCCTGGGTGATGTGCATGCAGGGCCTTCCTCTGCGGAGCATGGACTCGTCGGCGATGTCGTCGTGGATGAGCGCCGCTGTGTGGAAGTGCTCGATGGCCGCGGCCGAGGTGATGGCATCGTGGTAGTCTCCGCCTACCGCGCTGCACGCCAAAAGGCATATGAGGGGCCTGTGGCGTTTGCCGGCGTTGGAGGTGTACTCCGACAGCGGATCGTAGAGGTACCTTCTGATGTCGGGGTTATCCTCCCCATCGAAGAACCTATCGAGGTAGTCATTGACCACCTGGGCATTGCTGTTTAGAAACCGCTCGAAATCCATCACACACCCCGAGACTAGTTGGCGCACAAGCGCCGTTGAAATCATCAATGAACCGATATTATCCCACTGCGACCGCGTCTTGCACGAGCATGGGAGGCCTAGGTTGTTAACGGGAGGTCAGTTCGGGCTCTCAGCAAAAGTTAGCAAGAGTTGTCCCTTTCGCGAAGCTCGGTCTTAGCCCTGTCCCAAAGCACGTTGAGCCCCTCGGTGTCGTAGTCGTCCACACCTCTCCCCTCCCGAGCTGCGAATCTCTCCACGGCCGCCCAGCGCTCCCTTACCTTCTTGCACGTGGCCCTTAGAGCGCTCTCCGCGTCGATTCCGTGCTTTCGGGCGACGTTAACGAGAGTGAATAGGACGTCTCCCATCTCAAGCTCGGCCGAGCGTTCGGCTGCGACGACGGCCTCTGGGTCCTTCGCCTCTCTCGCCGAGGAGAGCCTCTCGCATGCCTCCACGAACTCGCGCCTCTCCTCCTCGAACTGCTCCCATACCATCTCGGTGGAGTCCCACTCGAAACCGTGTGAGACCAGCTTTCGGCTGATGTCCTGTGCCTGCATCAGTGCGGGCTGCGAGCGAGATACGTCGTCGAGGATACCCCGAGGGATCGGGACCTCCCCGCGCGACTTCGCGAGCTCAGCGCGGCGTGCGACCTTCTGGGCCTTTTCGTGTTTCTTTATGTAGTCCCAGAGGAAAGAGACGTCGCCAGGTGTACGCACGCCTTCGATCGCGGTGATCTCCTCATCTGTAAGTCCCGCAGCCTCGAAGGATGCCTCGTCGCCGAAGACATGGGGGTGGCGGCGCACCATCTTGTCGGAGATCCCATCGATCACGTCCTCAATTGTGAACTCTCCCTCGTCGGAGGCGATCTGCGCCTGGAGAACCACCTCTAGAAGAACGTCACCCAACTCCTCGGTCATATCTTCTAGGTCCCCGCGCTCTATGGCATCGAGGGCCTCATACGCCTCCTCGACCATGTTGCGGGAGATCGACATGTGAGTTTGCTCCCTATCCCAAGGGCAGCCCTGCTCGGAACGCAGCGCCGCTATGATCTCGACGAACCTCGCGAAGGCCGAGCCCGCGTCGGTTCCCTGTGCGGGCACCTCCACGAAGGAGTCGGACCTATCGTTTCCTGTGCTTGACATCACAGACCTCCTTCGATCATATGAGCTTCTCGCGCCCACCATGCCCGGTGGTGTCAGAACCACTCGTCTTGAACTGCTCGTCTGCGGAGATGATGGCGTTCAGCACGAAGAGAATGGTCTCGAGGGCCTGTGACATGTCGGCAGGACGCACGATCATCTTGTGGGTCTTGGTGAAGTAGGTGGCACCGGAGTCTGAAACGGCCTGTCTCTGCATGGCGTCGAGCTCCACTGGCTCCAGCGTGACCTTCTCCCTGGATGCGACGGCACTCTCTATTCCCAGCTCCCTCATGGCCATCTGCACGTGCGAGCGCGCGAACAGTCTTACCACCTCGTCGGGAAGTTCACCGAATTCTTCACGAAGTCTGCTCTTGATGCGCTCAAGATCTCCGGCATCGCGTGCGATTGCGAACTGACGGTAGATCTCCACTCTATCTGCGGTGTCGGGAACGAATTCCTCTGGGATGAACGCCTCAACCGGGACGTCTATCAAGGTATCGGAGACCATCTTGGCGCGCGTGGCGCCCCTGGCCTCGTCCACGTACTCGGTAAGCATCGACATGAAGGCCTCGAAGCCGATGGCGCTTATGTTGCCCGATTGCTCGGCACCAAGAAGCGAACCGGCCCCGCGGATCTCCAGGTCGCGCATCGCTATCTTGATGCCACTTCCTAGCTCCTGGTTCTCCTTTATCGCCACGAGCCTGTCTATCGCCTCCTGCGTCAGCGTTATGTCGCGCGGAAACATAAAGTAGGCGTAGGCCTGGACGCTGGATCGCCCGACCCTGCCCTTGAGCTGATAGAGCTGGGCCAGCCCGAGCATATGGGAATCTGCGATGATGAGAGTATTTGTGTGGGGGTTGTCGATCCCCGACTCCACGATCGTGGTGGAGACGAGGACGTCGATCTCACCGGCGGAGAAACTCTCCATAACGTTCTCGAGGGCGGTCTCCCCCATCCTTCCATGCGCGAATCCCACCCTGGCCTCGGGAACCGACTCCAGGATTTTCTCCGTAGCCTCATCGATGTTCCTGATGCGGGAGGATATGAAGTAGACCTGACCGCCGCGCTCTATCTCGCGTCTGATTGCGCCGCCAACGATGTCGTCGTCCCACTCCCCGACGTAGGTCTCCACCGGGATACGGTGCGTGGGTGCGGTGTTGATCAGCGACATGTCCCTGATCCCGCCCAACGACATCTGCAGCGTCCTCGGGATCGGGGTGGCGGTGAGTGTGAGCACATCGATATGCTCTCGAAGGTTCTTCATCTGCTCTTTGTGAGCGACTCCGAAACGCTGCTCCTCGTCGATTATCACAAGGCCGAGCCTTTTGGGGCTGACGTCGTGTGAGAGCAGCCTATGGGTTCCGATGAGGATATCCACCGAGCCGTCGGAGAAGCCATCTAAGGTGCGTTTCTGCTGAGCGTCGGTGCGGAAGCGCGAGAGGATATCCACAGTCACCGGAAAGGGCTCGAAACGTTCCGAGAAGGTGGTGTAGTGCTGCTGCGCGAGGATGGTGGTGGGGCACAGCACCATCACCTGCATGCCGTCCTGCACCGCCTTAAACGCCGCACGTATGGCTACCTCGGTCTTACCGAAGCCCACGTCGCCGCATATCAGCCGGTCCATCGGTCTGGGAGACTCCATATCGGCCTTCACATCGGCGATAGCGCGGGCCTGGTCGGAGGTCTCCTCGTAGGGAAACATCTCCTCCATCTCGCGCTGCATCTCATTGTCTGGGGAGTAGGCGTGGCCTTGCACGGCGGACCTGCGAACGTAGAGGTCCACCAGATCGAAAGCAAGCTTACGGGCCGCCTTGGAGGCACGCTGCCTAGCACGCGACCAGTCGTTGGTGTTTAGCCTGGTGAGCCTGGGCTCGACGTCCTTGGCGCCTACGTATTTGGTGATCTTAGACATCTGTTCGACGGGGATGAACAGCTTGTCTCCAGCCGCGTACTCGAGCACCAGGTAGTCACGCCAGATCCCATCCACCTCCTGGCGGTCCATCCCGGTGAAATGGGCGATGCCGTGCCTGGAGTGCACGACGTAATCCCCGGGTTTGTAGGGAAAACTTATCCTGGTGGCATCGGAGCGCGAAGTGGCGCTGTTCTCAGAGAGTCCAGTGATGGCCTCGTCGGCGTTGAGCAGCGCGAGGCGGGCCTCGGGGATTACCAGCGGGATCGATATCGGGGCGTCGATGATGTTCACTACGTTCGCGTCAAGCTGCGGTTTCTCCCTGTCGCGCTGGGCGATTGGAACATGCTCGTCGGTAAGTTCAGTCATCAGCTCCTCGCGGAGCTGCCTGTCGGAGACACCTAGGACCACCGTGTATCCGCGCGAGATGAACCCTCGCGACTGTGCGGCAAATTTCTCGGGTGACGGTGTGGACTTTGCTCTCGTGGCGCGAAGCTCCCCATTCGTGGAGGCTCCAGAGGTCATCAAGGACAGGATCGAGAGCACCTGGCCTCGGTCAAAGCGCATCTCCTGCGGAGAGGAGAAAAGCCCCTCGAGGGAGGTCGACGCCTCACCCGCCGCCTTCTGAAGCTCCTCATAGCCTCTTGTGGCATCGTCGAAGAGTGAACGGGGCTCGATGAGCAAGGTGAGCGTGTCGGGAGAGGCGATGTCGATGGGGGTCGATGAGCCGTTGAACAGAAACGGCATGAACTGCGCCTGAGAGCCGTGCACTCCGGTTGCAGCTATAGCCTCAAGCTCGGCGTCGATCTCGTAGGTGAGAAGACCGGCTGTGTTGAGCTTAGTTCGGGCCCTTTTAACCTCAGGTTTGCCCGCGACGATCTCACGTGCGGGATAGATCCGGGCGCTTTCGAGGTCGCAGATGGTCTGTCCAGTGGAGGGAACTATCCTTCTGATCGTGTCCACCTCGTCGCCGAAAAAGCCGATCCTAACCGGCGCGTTCGAGTCAGATCCGAACACGTCCATAGAATCGCCGTGCACGGAGAAGGTTCCCCGCTCGCTGGCAATGTCGGCCCTGGTGTAACCCAATCTAACCAGGGCTTCCGGGATTTGCTCGTACTCGAGACCGTCGACCTCCTCGCCAACGGTGAAGCCCATAGGTTCGAGCATCATCGAGCTAGCCGGCGGCAGGAGCCTCATGAGCGATCTGGTAGAGGCGACAACCACCACAGGCTCGCCGGTTCGAAGCGCGCTTAAGGCCCTCAACCTCTGTCCAACGGTGGCTGGGTCTGGATCTCTGTCCGACCAGGGCATCTGCGGGAGGGACGGGTAGTGCATCGCCCTCTCCCTGCCGAGGTAGAGACCGAGCCCCATTGAGAAGCGTCTCGCGGCATCCTCCCCAGAGATAACCACGAGCATCGGCCTGGGATTCCTCACGAAGAGTGCCGCTGTGAGAAGCGATCTGACGGCGGGTGGCGCGCTGAAGACGGGGCTCTCCCCCGAGTCCAGCGACACTTCGAGTCCTCGCACAGACTTGCACTTGGAGAGTATCTCCTCTATCGCGTCGATGAGCATATTTCGTGCGTACCTTTCAGGTTGCGCGTCTAGTTGTAAGCTGGAGCCGCCGGGCACATGGCGCTTCCGGAGTCCCTTCCCCATTGTTCCACCCATTTCGCAATACGACACGGTGATACGATGCGTTAGGCGGCAAGGCGCGGCAGACGGACCCGACTCGCCCAGTGCGTTCTGCCAGCAACCGGAAATTCGTGGGGTATGCCAGGTTGGAACATCGGAGATGGAGGAAAACATGGCGGGGAGAGAGTCGAGGGCCAGGCGCGCAGAGAGAGCGCTGGAGGTGTGCAGGCGCATGGAGGAGCACTATCCCGGGAAGGGTGGGTACCTCAACTTCGACTCCCCATTCCAGCTCGTGATCGCGGTGCTTCTGTCCGCCCAGACCACCGACAAGGCGGTCAACAGAGTCACACCTGAGCTCTTCTCCAGATGGCCGGGACCCGAGGAGCTGGCCTCAGCCGACGTGGACGAGGTGCAGGAGGTCATACATTCCCTGGGCTTCTACAAGACCAAGGCCAAACGGTGTGTGGAGTGCGCTCGCACATTGCTAGAGAGGTTCGGGGGTGCGGTCCCCCAAACTCTCGAGGAGTTGCAAGAGCTGCCCGGTGTTGGTAGGAAAACCGCCAACGTGGTTCTCAACGACGCCTTCGGGATAGCCGATGGGATCGCAGTGGACACCCACGTTGGACGTATCGCCAGAAGGCTGGGTTTCTCGAAGAGCGAGGATCCCTCTAAGGTGGAGCAGGATCTCCTTGCCATTATCCCCAAGGAAGAGTGGACCAACGTCAACAGGAGGTGGATCGCCCTGGGGCGCGAGATCTGCGACTCGAGAAGACCCAGGTGCCAGGAGTGCTTCCTAGCCGATATCTGCCCGAGTGCAGGAAGGCTCTGAGCATCTGCTCCGATCGAGCTGGCTACTACATCTTGGTTTGGGTCGAAAAAGTGGCTAGAAGCGCCAGTAGAGGTTGTAAACCGTTGCGAGCGTAAGGGCGGCCACCAGAAGCAGGGCTGAGACGACGGCCCATATCCTCTCACGCCTCACGTAGACCTCAATAGGAACCCTATCCGCGACCCGGGCGTATGCGTGCGGCCCTGCGGTTTTGGCGAAGAACACCGTCACGGCAACGGTGACCGCGACCATGACCGCCGAGATCGCGATCGCAATCCCGCCTTCGTCCACAGCCGATCTGATAGCCGAGTCCACAAAGATCATCAGCGGATAGTAGAGGATCGTAATCCAGTAACCGTGCGCGGGACCCCAGACGCAGGGCATCAAGAGGGCTCCGATGCTTATCTTAGGAAGCGTCGGCGTCGAGTTCGAGGTTCTAGTCGACTCCATACGGGCACCTCCCTACCTGACGTCGATGGGGCAATCCACTCTGAGGATGTAGTCGTCCATCACGTAGCCGTTTCCG
>CAYRYP010000001.1:0-15560 GCA_964428485.1 uncultured Coriobacteriaceae bacterium | reverse complement strand
CGCTGGCTATCCAGATATCGCGCTGGCGATCTCGTTCACCACGATCTCCGCCTCTTCCTCCTTGGAGATGAGACCCGTGTCTCTGATCCCACCACGATCGACCAACCAGATGCGGTTGTGAGTCGTCCCAAATCCAAGGGACGGATCGGAGACGTCGTTTGCGACTATGAGATCGGCGTTCTTGCGCATGAGCTTGTCCGATGCGTTCGCAAGCACAAGGTCGGTTTCGGCGGCGAACCCCACCACGAATCTGTCTCCCTTACTGGAGGCCAGCGTCGCCAGTACATCGGGGTTCTCGACCAGGTCGAGTGAGAGTGAGCGCCCACCTGCATCAGAGCTCGCTCCGAGCGAGTCTTTCTTGATCTTCTCTGCACAGACCGACTCCGGGCGGAAATCGGCAACGGCGGCGCAGAAGACGGCGGCGTCACAGTGCTCGAAGGCAGTTCTCGCTGCGCCCAGCATCTCCTCAGCGGTCAATACGTGCACCGTGTCCACGCCGACGGGGTCGCGAAGCGAGACGGGGCCGGTGACCAGCGTCACCTGTGCGCCGAGACACGCTGCGCGCTGCGCTATCAGCGTACCGGTAAGGCCGCTCGATCGGTTGCCGATGTAGCGCACCGGATCAATAGGTTCGAAGGTGGGGCCACTGGTGACGAGGATTCTTTTGCCAGAGAGCGGCCCTGTCGCAGGAAGCGAGCGGATGGCAGCGTCGACAATGTCTTCGACCTCGGCAAGCTTGCCCGCACCGGTGTCCCCGCAGCTGAGGTAGCCGCTGGCTGGATCTACCACCACGACGCCGTTTCTGCGCAGGCTTCCGATGGCCTCCTGCACCCTGGGGTTCTCCCACATAGCGGTGTTCATTGCTGGAGCAACGACGAGTGGTGATGTGATCGCCAGCGCCGTCGTGGTAAGCAGGTCGTCTGCGATCCCGCTGGCCAGCTTCACAATCACGTTGGCCGTGGCTGGCGCCACGAGCATAAGGTCGGCCTCCTTGGCGAGGGATATGTGATGGATGGGATCGGCGGCGGAATCGAAGAGACCGACCGCCACCGGCTCGCGTGTGAGCGCACGGAATGTCGTCGGACCCACGAAGCGGGTGGCGTTCTCCGTCATGACGACCTTGACCCTGTATCCAGACTTCTGCAGTGATCTCACGATCTCGCAGGACTTGTATGCCGCAATGCAACCTGTGACCCCCACAAGGATTGTCTGCTCGACAGGTTGGAAGGATCTGGTAGGAACGTAATCCGAGACGGTGGCGTTTTTGTCCGTGTCATCATCGGGATCCGCAGCAGGCGCCGAGAAGGTCTCGGCAGTATCTACTGGCTCCCCGGCTTCGCGCGGTGCACCTAGGACATCTTCGCCGAAGAGTCTGCCCTGAGCCGCCCCGACGAAGGGTACCATCCAGCTCCCAACCGGCTCGCCGGTGTCAAGCGCCTCATTGACGAGCTCGTCCGGGCGTTTATTGAGATGCCTGAGTGCATGCTCCAACTCGAAGTGCTCGAACCTTGATACGAGATCGAGTACTTCGGCGTGCAATGTTTTGAGCCTGTCGTTTTTGACCCTGTACTGGCCATTGACCTGCTTCACCAGAAGCTCGCTGTCGGCTATTGCGTGTAGCTTGGACACCCCGTAGGCCAGCGCGTTGTTAAGCCCCCAGATGATGGCCCGATACTCCGCCTCATTGTTAGTTCCCTCACCTGTGGGCCATCCGCCCTCGCAGACAGCCTCACCGTTAAGAGTTATCGAGAAGCCGATGGCAGAGGGTCCGGGGTTCCCGCGGCTTCCACCATCGGTGTGCATTGTGTAGATATCGCCGTTTGCCACTGGTCAGTCCTTTTCGACCACCAGGATCCTGTGGCACTGCGGACAGTCCGCTATCTCCGGGCCGTTCAGCAGCTTCAGCAGCTTGCCCTCCGGAAACTCCACACGGCAGGCAGAGCAGTGCTCGCCCTGTAGGATGCCTACCGCAATGCCGTTCTTCGTCTTCTTCAGATGCTCGTACCTCTCTAGCAGTTCGCGGTCGATCTTGGAGGAGATCTCCGCGCACTCCGCGCGCAGCTCCCCCATCTTCTTGGTGGCCTCGTCGCGCGCTGCAGTGATCTCGTCCTCGAGCTTAGTCCTTTGCGAGTCGAGCTTGGACATCGTCTCATTGATCTGGTCCTCGACGGCCGAGATCTTATCCACGCGCTCGGTGAGTTTGCCCATCTCGAAATCGACCTTGTTGCGCCTCTTGGCGATGCTCTCGAGCTCGCGGGTGCGGTGGTTGATCGAGCGGAAGTCGGTGGTCTCCTGGATCTCCTTCTCGAGCTTGGCGGCCTGCTCGAGAAGCTCCTGGTCCTCATCGGCGAGCTTATGTAGCTGCACCTCGCTATCCGATCTCATAGCGGAGATCTGCCTGGACTTCTCCTGGACCTCCTCGATGTTCGCCACGACCTTGCGATGCGCCTCGAGCTGGGGCATCTCCTCCAGCCGCTTACGTAGTCTCATCGCTTCTAGGTCCATCCCCTGAAGTCTGACGAGATCCTGCGCGTCGCTCATCGTTCCTCCATCCTCGGCTGCCACCAGCCGATACCGGGATCCATCATTCTTACATTGAAGGCGAATGCGGGATTGGACTCGACCGTCTCGCGGAGGCACTCAAGAAGCGGACGCTCCGATACGTCGTGCCCAAGTTCGATGAGACCGATGCCAAACGATACGAGTTCGCAGGCTGCGTGATAGGACATCTCTCCTGTGATCACACAGTCTGCCCCTGAACCAACTATAGCACTCATAAGTGACGAACTCGACCCGTTGGCAATCGCCACGGTACCTAGCACCAGATCAGGATCCCCCCAGACGCGCGGCCGCCTCCCATCCGCATCGATGCATCTCTCGGCAAGGTCGGAGAGCGTCATCTCCCCTTTCGACCTAGGTGGCGTGCCCAGACATCCGAAACCCGGAAGGCCTTCGTGAGAGGGCATCATCTCGCCCTCGTGGTCCAGACCGTACTCGGAGAGGAGGACCTGGATGGCCAGCGGAGATCTATCGAGGTTGGTGTGCATCGCGACGAGGCTAACGCCGCGCTCGATAGCCGCAATAGCCCTGGCAGCTGGGTCTCCCCCACCGGTCTGCCTGTCAACCAACCTGTCGGGGGCATCGAGGTAGGCAGGATGATGGGTGAGAAGCACGTTGCACCCGGCATCAGCGGCCCTGTGTATCGTGGTAACCCAGGGGTCGAGAGCTATGGCGACGCCGTGGACGGGAGCGGTTGAGTTCCCCACCAACAGACCGCATCTGTCCCATGGCTCGCAGTACTGCTCCGGGAAGCAACTAAAGAGGTAGTCGACCAACTCGCCTACGGTGGCACCGTGGGTGCCCTCCGGCACGCCAGGTATGATCGCAGAAACCTTTGAGCTGGCACCCTTAGTGAGCTGGTTTTCAGGGTCGATCTCATCCTGCTCGATCATCGCATCGTCCTCGGCGGGGCTGCCGAACCTGCTGAAATCGGCTCCATCCATCATGGCCTCCTGTCTGACGGGTCTCGGCCCTGCCGCTCATGCAAGCGGGATCTCGCGCCTGTCGCCATCAGATCCTATCACGGTGACCCGATCGTACCCAGCCTCTGCCATCACAACGTAGGCATCATGGATACCGACCCCCACCTCGGTAGGGCTGTGAGCATCGGATCCGACCGTACACCCTACGCCCGCGCGATGAAAGCACCTCAGATAGTCGAGGCTGGGGTACTGCTCTGCAACATCCTTACGCCAGCCGGAGGTGTTGACCTCAACAAGCACATCTCTCTCTGCAGCCAAAGAAGCAGCCTCCCGGTATCTGCCTTGCAGATCGAAGGAAGGAGAGGGCATACAGGACATTCCGAACTTCTTGGGGAGATCTGGGTGGGCCATCGTCGTGAAGGGCACCCTGCTTTCGCACATGCTCATCCATAGCTCGAAGTACTCCGCCCAGACCTTGTCGTTTCCCCTGACCGACCAACCGTCGCGTTGCGAGGGATCGTCGAAGCACCATCCGTCGGCGAGCATGTGCACCGACCCAAGGACCACCTTGGCACCCTGCATCATCGAGATGAGGAAGTCCTCGCAACCCGGGCGCCAATCAGCTTCGAAGCCAGGCACGACCTCGAGCGCGGGGTGTCTCTTGGCAGCTGTGGCGATCTCTGAGAGGTAGTCACCTAGCTCACAGGCGGGCATGCTGAACCCGTGATCGGGATCGACACTCTCGGGAAGCGGCATGTGCTCCGTCACGGCAAGGGTGGTGATGCCCGCACGCTCGGCGGCGGCTACGAGCTCCTCGACGGTGCCCTCCCCGTGCCCCGAGCGGACGGTGTGGGTGTGGCAGTCGACAAGTTCGACCGTCTCAAATATGCCGTTTACGCCGCCCATAGTGAAACCTCCAGTTGATGAAAGGATAAGACAGGGGAGCTTTTCGCCTGCATCAGAGGCCGAGTATCTCCTCGAGAGCCGCCGCGAAACCCTCTACGTCGGACATCTCGTTGTATCTCCCAAGCGTCACACGCAGGTATCCTTGAGCGTAACGCTCCTCTACCCCGATCGACCTCAGCACATGGCTGGTGGCAGCCTGAGAGGCCGTGCAGGCAGAACCCCCGGAGACGCAGAAACCCATCGAGTCGAGCCTTCTCAGAAGCTCCTCAGACTCCCAGTCCCCCACCAGCACAGGGATGAGGCAGCAGAGGTGACGTTCGACATCTCCCTCGGGGATGTCCACAGCCAGGCGCACGTCCGCACCACGCTCGGCCATATCTGTGATGAGTCGAACCAACCTGTCGCGCATCGAGGTGAGTCTCATGATCTCGTCTCGCTGGCCCTCCCCGCACGTGAGCGAGCAGGCACGCGCGAAGCCCAGGATTGAGGCTGTGTCGTGAGTACCGCTCCTCTTGCCCTTCTCCTGACCGCCACCGTGAGCGATAGGCAGAAAGGGTGTCCTTTTAGATATCCACAAGGCACCCGCACCCTTAGGGCCGTTTATCTTGTGGGCGCAGACGGATACTGCGTCGGCCCCAAGGACAGCGGGTTGAGCGTCGATTTTGCCGAGACCCGCTACGGCATCCACATGCAGTGGGACCCCATGCGAGTGGCAGACCTCTGCCAGCTCGCCTATGGGCTGGATAGTCCCTATCTCATTGTTAGCGAGCATCACGCTCACCACCAGGGTGTCGGGCCGAATCATGGCGTCTAGCGCTTTTGGACTAACGAATCCGTCACGATCGGGGGGTAGGAAGGAGACGTCGTGGCCCTCGGATTTGAGCGAGGAAGCCGCCTCGAGGACCGCCTTGTGCTCGAAGGAGGAGCAGATCACCTGTCCGCAACCCTTAGCCCCGGACATCGAGGCTCTCCGTGCCCTGGCAATGCCGATTACGCCCATGTTGTCAGATTCGGTGCCGCCGGAGCACAGGATGATCTCGTGGGGATCCCTAGCGCCGAGCGCAGCGGAGATATCGCGCCTCGCGGTCTTAACCAGATCCCTTGCAGCCATCCCCTCAGCACACAGGGTTCCGGTGTTGCCGAAGATGCCGGTGAGCGCGGGCGCCATCGCCTCGAGCACCTCAGGCGCGAGTGGAGTCGTCGCACCGCAGTCGAGATAGATCCTGCCCTCGGCCGGGCGGGTGGGCTCGAAACGGTATTCGGGACGAAGTGTCATCTTCGAAGCGCCGCCTCGGCCGACTCCCTGATTAGCTGCATCGCGGCCACCGGGTCGTCCGCGCCAAAGACCGCATTTCCGGCCACGAGGGCACTTGCCCCCGCGCGGACCACCAGCGGCGCGGTCTTAGGGTTGATTCCCCCGTCCACCTCGATAGTAGGCGAGACTCCGGCGCGGTCGCACATCCCGCGAATCTCGGCGACCTTGTCCGGCGAGGACTCGATGAACGACTGCCCCCCGAAGCCCGGGTGCACGCTCATCACGAGTATCATGTCAACCTCAGTCAACAGCGGCTCGATATAGCATGTCGGGGTCTCGGGGTTTAGGGATATTCCAGCTCTGGCACCACGCTCGCGGATGTGGCGGCATATCCGAACGGCCTCGTCGGCCCCGTCGCAGGCCTCGATGTGGATAGTCGCGATATCTGCACCCGCATCGAGGTACCAGTCGATCTGCTCAGCCGGGTTAGAGATCATCAGGTGCACATCTAGCGGGGTATCCACCACGGCCTTCATGGCTCTTACGAACGGCACGCCTATCGTAAGGTTGGGAACGAAATGTCCATCCATGACGTCGAAGTGGATGAGATCGGCACCACCATCTGAGACGAGCTGGACGTCGTGCTGAAGGTTCATAAAATCGGCTGAGAGGATGGAGGGAGAGATCAGAACTGCGTTATCGCGAATCATCGGAAATGCCTCCGTCCCGCCGATTCTCATCCGATGCATCTCTAGAGGCGTCGAGCCCGGCTTTCTCGGCCCGAAGCCTGGCATCCTCCTTGAGCTCCAACTCACGCGCATCCTGCGCGGTCTTACGTGAGCCCACGGAGAACTTGGACTCCTCGCCCCTGACGAGGCGCTTGAGATTGGATCGGTGAGCGTAGAAGACTAGGATCGTAAGCACCACGGCTATCGGGATCAGCGCAACATGCTGCCAATAGATGATGCACGTTCCGAGCAAAAAGCCAATGGCTCCGGCGAGGGAGCCGACGGAGACGTACTTGGTGATCACGCAGAAGATGAGAAAGGCCGCAAGTGAGACGAGCGAGCACCACGGCACAACGACGATGAATCCACCGAAGGACGTAGCGATGCCCTTTCCGCCCTTGAACTTCAGGAAGGGTGAGTACATGTGACCTATTACGGCGAAGATCATCGCGAGCCCCATCCCCAGGTCATGGAGCCAACCGCTGGCATAGGCGTCGTAAATGGTTCCTAGCTCCTCTGCGAAAGCGGAGGATGTGAGCCAGAGGATGAGCATCATCAGGAGGGTGCTCACTACTCCCTTAAGTATGTCGAGCACTCCGACGAGTACCCCGGCTCCCCATCCGGCGAGCCTGAGAGTGTTAGTGGTGCCAATGTTGCCCGATCCGTGCCTGCGTACGTCGACGCCCGCATAGAGCTTTCCAACTATGACTCCGTCTGGGATCGACCCGACGAGATATGCGATGACGATTCCGAGCAGGATGAACCCGCCCGCTATTAGCTCAGGAGCGATCATCTGTTGGGGTCAGCCTTTCTCCTGAAGACGAATCTGATGGGTGTCCCTGTGAAGTCGAACCTCTCGCGCATGCGGTTCTCAAGGAACCTCTCGTAACCGGAGTCCACGATATCGGGATGGTTCGCAAAGAAAGTGAATGTCGGGGGCCTCTCGCCCGTCTGAGTCACGTAGTTAATCTTGAGCTTCTTCTTACCCTTGATGATGGTGAGACCGAAGTCCCTGATCTCGCCGAGGAAGGCGTTGAGCTTGCTGGTGGACACGTGCTTTCCGTGGTTGGCGTAGACCTCGTCGATCAAGGTCCAGAGTCTATGAACACTCCTGCCGGTGAGCGCCGAGATAGGCTGCACAGGCGCGTAGTTCACGAACATAAGCCTGTCGCCGATCCTCTCAAGCACCTTCTCGCGCTCCTTGGCGTCGCTGACCACGTCCCATTTGTTGGGGCAGATTATCAAAGCGCAGCCCTTCTCGCGGGCGATTCCGGCGACCTTCTGGTCCTGGTCCGTGAGGCCCAACGTGCCGTCGATCACCAATATCGCCACCTGAGCACGCTCTATGGCGCGTATAGCCCGCAGGTAGCCGTAGTACTCCAGATCCTCGACGACGCCGCTCTTCTTGCGGATTCCCGCGGTGTCGATGAGACGGTAGGCGGTGCCGTCGTGCTCGATCAGCGCGTCGATCGCGTCGCGAGTAGTGCCCGCTACATCGGAGACTATAGAGCGCTCCTTACCAAGCATCCTGTTCAGCAGCGACGACTTGCCCGCGTTGGGGCGACCTATGATCGCGACGTCGATGGCGTCGATCGCGTCGTCGACCGCATCTGCAGGCAGTACCTCGACAACGGCGTCAAGGAGATCGCCTGTGCCATGCCCGTGGACCGAGGAGATGGGCCAGGGGTTTCCAAGACCAAGCGACATAAAGTCCCATATCGCCGACTCGTTGTCGGGATTGTCTATTTTGTTGACGATGAGAAAGACGGGGGCCTTAGCACGCTTTAGGATCTTCGCTACCTCCACATCATCGGTGGTGGGCTCCCCCTTGCCGTCAACCATGAAGATGATGACATCTGCTTCGTCGGCTGCCATAAGGGCCTGGTCCCTGATCGAATCCTGGAACCTATCGTCGCCGGTGATCTCGATGCCCCCGGTGTCGATAAGTATGAACTCAAAGCCGTTCCAGTCCGCCTTGTGGTAGGACCTGTCCCTTGTTACGCCGCGCTGCTCGTGTACGATGGCCTCCGAAGAGCGGGCGATCCTATTAACGAAGGTCGACTTGCCCACATTCGGGCGGCCGACGACAGCCACGATGGGCAGTGCCATCTGATACCTTTCGATTTCTGATGAATATGAATCGGATCTCGAAGTAGTCGCTCTTGCCCCTATCGGCGCGCTTCCAGCAAACCCGCGAGATCCCACGCGCTATAGCATACCACGCGCAAAGGTGCGCCTATCTCCGCCTCGATCTCAGCGGTGCTGAAACCATCGAGTGTGAGGTCGTCGTCGTTGAGCATCGCAGTGGGGATGATGACGTTGGTTATCTCCGGCGAATCTGGGGCGCTCAGGCGTTCACGCACCGCCCAGATCACGTCGATGGCGGTCAAAAGTCCGCTCACGTCGACATTTCCCCCGAAGAAATCGTTTGCGACCGGAAGAGGCTCGAGGATATCGAAGGTTCCGCTGCTCTTAACGAGACGCGACAGCAGGGGTTCCAGCGCCGTGCCACAGACGAGAAGATAGCGTTCACCGTGCTCCCTTGCGGAGTTCAACGTATTCTCCCAGTCGATGCTGCGCCAGCCGTCGACTAGAGTGCGCAGCATCCCTATCCCATCGGAGAACTGGGGGTATCCGTCGTAGTCCGAATCAGCTGGCAAGTGATCCTCCACGTCATCGGGGAACGCAGCGAGGTAGAACTCGTCGGCAAGCTGGATCCCTGTCGTGCCCCAGAGCTCCTTCGACCTAGCCTGGTGGGGCTTGGCGAGCTCGATCACAGCGCGAGCCGAGTCGACGTCGCCAAACGAGTGGTCGAAGGTGCTCTGAAACCTGGTGAAGCCGAGCGGCACGATGCCGGCGGAGAGCACACCTGGTTCCTCTACCGCAAAAGACATCAGCTCATCAAGGACTCTGCCGTCGTTGACTCCCGGGACGACTACGGCCTGCACGTGCACCTCGATCCCACCATCAAGGAGGCGCCGAAGCACATCGAGTCCCCGCGCGTGATTGGTTCCCATAAGAAAGCTCCTGACCTCCGGGTCGAGAGCGTGAAGGGAGACGTGCAGCGGGGACAGACGCATGTCTAGCACTCTTTTAACGTCCTCCTCACCCATGTTGGTAAGGGTCACGAAGTTACCCTGCAGGAAGGAGAGCCTGTAGTCGTCATCACGGATGTAGAGCGTGCGTCTCATGTCGGGGGGGAGCATAGACATAAAGCAGAAGCGGCAGGAGTTCACGCAGGTACGAACGCCGTCGAAGACGTTCTCAGTGAACTCGAAGCCCCAACTCCCGTCTGACTCCCGTGGGACCTCGATCTCGAAGATCCCATCGCTTTCGTCATCTATGATCCCGAGCACGGCCGAGGGTCCGTCGGCGATCCAAAACCAATCGATGACATCTGTCATGGAGAAACCGTCGGCAGAGACTACAACCATGCCCTGGCGAAGACCGCAGTCCCAAGCTCTCGAACCCGCTTCGACATTCCCTACCACCGCCGCGCAGACCGCGTACCCCGACCTTTCGTAGCCTGCGACTCCCCAATCGCGCTTCGGGAGCCTTGTGGCGCCGCTATCCCCGGTCATCCTCGTCTCCGTCGTCGATCTCGGAAGCGAGTCTTCGCAGGTAATTTACGACATTGTGGATCTGCGTCTGAGGGGTGGAGGCACCCGCTGTTACGGCTATCGTCTCGCAGTCCTCAAGCCATGTCAGGTCTATCTCCTCGGCAGACTCTATGTGGTGGGTGCGAGGGCACGACTCACGGCAGAGCTCCGCCAGCCTGGTGGTGTTCGCAGAGTTTCTACCACCTATGACTATCATCACATCGGCCTCAGCAGCGGCGTCTATAGCCGCCTGCTGCCTCCTGCGTGTCGCAGAACAGATGGTGTTGGAGAGCTCTATATCGCCGTATTCGGCGGACAGCGCCTCCATGATGGTGTCGAGCTTGTTCTTGGGCTGCGTGGTCTGAACAACTACACCTATCCCCATGCTCATGGGTATCTCGGGGATCTCGGTGGGATCCTTCACGACCGCGTGGAAGTCGCCGGAGTAGGACTCTATGGCCTCCACCTCCGGGTGGCCGTGTTCGCCCACGATTATCACAAATCTGCCGTCCCCGGCGAGCCTGGAGGCCTCCTGCTGGGCGCGACTCACGTGAGGGCAGGTGGCGTCAAACACCTGCAGGCCGCGTGCCCTGGCGTCTTCCATAACGCTCTTCGGCACGCCGTGCGACCTGATAACGAGCCAACCCGAGTCGACCTCCTCCGGAGCGTCGATTACCCTGACGCCTCTAGACTCGAGACTGTTGACAACTATGGGGTTGTGAATGAGCGGGCCGAGGGTGTAGACGGGAAAGTCACCAGATATCGCGAGCGCCTGTTCGGCTATTCCTAAGGCCCTCTCGACTCCGTAGCAGGCCCCGGAGGGTTCTGCAAGAACGACCCTCATGCTATCTCCTGTCCGCCGGTCGAATCTGGATCCGATGGTTCAGCCCCGTTTCCTGCGCCTGCGCCGGAGGTGGCGTCCTCTGCAGCGCCGGAGCGCTCCTGCTCGGGCGCTAGCACGCCATCGGGGGTGGGTCCCGGATCGATGCCGTCGGTGAGCGCGCGCACCCTTCTCATGACCTCGGTGGTCACCGCTGTAAAGAGCTCGTCCTTCTTGTAGTAGGGCTCAAAGTCGCGCCAGTTCACTGGTTCGCCAAATCTGAGCACCACCTTGGGAAAGCGCGGTATCTTGGAGTTGTTGGGGCTGATGTCTACCGTCCCCTCGATCCCCACGGGAACGATGAGAGCGTCTGCCATCTTGGCGATGAGCGCCACACCATCATTGATGGGCACACCAGTCTTGTCGTGCTTCTTGACCCTGGTGCCCTCGGGAAATATGCCGACGTACTCGCCGCGCTTCAGGCACTTGATAGAGCGTTTGATGGCCTTTCGGCCCCTCGCGTCGTTGTAGACGGGGAAGACCCCGAACATCGCGAGAATCCTGTCGAGGAACTTGTGCTCGAATAGCTGGCCCTTTGCCATGAATCTGATGCGCTTTGGCCACATCGCGTCGTACACGAACATCGGGTCGGTGTAGGAGGAGTGGTTGCCAGCCACGATCACAGGCTTGCTACCCTCTATCTTGTCGAAGATATCAAGATTCTCATAGCGGGCGCGAAAGAGCAGCCTTGTTCCGTTTCCGACGAGGAACTTGCCCAGCCAGACGAGCATCCGAACCGGAATGCTCGCGCTTTTCATAGGCTCGTCGTAGTACCAGTTCAGATCCCTCATCGAAAAGACTCCTCGCTGTCTACCTTGCTCTGTTTTTTGTCCCCCACCATCTCGCAGATTCTGTCGACGACCTCCTCAAATGTCATCGATGTGGTGTCGATCTCAACAGCGTCCTCCGCCTTCGCTAGCGGTGCAGCTTCCCTGGAGGAGTCGAACTTGTCTCGGAATCGGATGAGCTCGAGTGTCTTGGCCTCGTCGGCGTCTCCGATGCCGCGCTCAATGTTCTGAGCGACTCTGCGTCTGGCTCTCTCCTCGTCGCTTGCAGTGAGGAAGATCTTGAGATCCGCGTTCGGGAACACCACAGTACCGATGTCGCGGCCCTCGAGCACGGTATCCCTACCCTGGGCCATCTCTCTTTGCTGGGCGACCATGGCTTCCCTTATAGGTGGGTACGCCGATACCACCGAGACGGTCCCGTCGACCTCCGGGGTCCTGATCTGCACCGTGACATCCTGCCCACCGATCATGACCTTCACCGGCTGGCCCGAGTCGTCGTAGCCAAACTCGATTCTCTCTTGCTGGGCGACATCCGCCAGCGTCTCCGCGATATCCTGGTCGGCAGAAAGCTCACTCATCGATTGGAGGTCGTAACCCATCTGGAGGCCACGGTACGTGACTGCGCGGTACATGGCGCCGGTGTCTAAGGTGGAAAACCCCAGCCTTCGAGAGACCTCCTTGGCCACGGTGGTCTTGCCCGAGCCGGAAGGCCCGTCTATGGCGATGATCATCTATCGACTCCTCCCTGAAGAGCATCTAACCCTTCTATGAAACGAGGATAGCTGACCTCTATGCATTCGAGGTTTAGTACCTGGCCCCCGAGATCATGGCATCGGTTGGCGAGCACCCATGTCATCGCGAGCCTGTGGTCGCCTAGGGGATCGAGCTCTACGCTCCTAGTGGGCGCGCCGAACGAGACCAGTAGGTCATCGCCGCGCTCCGATGCCGCACATCCCAGCGTATTCAGTCCCTCCACGATCGCAGAGAGCCTGTTTGACTCCTTTACTCTGAGCTCGGACACCCCACAAAACTCTGTGGTTCCCGATGCGTGCGTTGCCAAAAGCGCCAGGATCGGAATCTCATCGATCATGTAGGGGATCTCCGATGGCTCCGCGACGGTGCCGGAAAGCTCCTCTCGGTATCTAACTCTGACGTTTCCGCAGGGCTCGTCGCCCACACCGCCGGTTTTCTCGAACACGATGTCGCAGCCCATCCTGGCGGCCAGATCAAATCCGCCCGTGCGGGTCGGGTTAAGGCCAACCCCGCTGATCTCGATGTCACTGCCCGGCACCATCGCGGCCGCCGCCACCAGAAACATCGCGGAGGAAGGATCGCCTGGTACCTCGATGTCGCAGGCAACTAGGCGCTGACCGCCCCTCATAGAGACTGTGTTGCCGCGCACATCGACATCCACCCCGAATGCGGGAAGCATTAGTTCGGTGTGGTCACGGCTCTTGGAGGGCTCGGTGACATTCGTGGTGCACCCAGAGGGGCAGGCAAGGCCGGCGAGTATGATGGAGGTCTTCACCTGTGCGGAAGCCTTGGGCGAGTCGTAGGAGATTGCAGCTGGGACACCGGCGCCGCGCACCGTGAGAGGAAGCGTTATCGCACCTCCTTCCCAAGGCGTTCCGTTCGCATGCGCAAAGGCAGCCCCCATCCTAGAGAGGGGCTCGGCGATTCTGGCCATGGGGCGCTGTACGAGTGAATCATCCCCTGTCAGAGTCGCGGAGATCTTACTTCCGGCGATGATGCCCATAAGCAGTCTGGCGGTGGTGCCGGAGTTGCCGCAGTCAAGCACCTCGTCTGGCTCGCTTGGCCCGAGTGGACCCCAGCCCGTCACCTCGGCGTCGAAGGAGCCGTTGTCTGCGGGGGTTGTCTCAATGTGCGCGCCTAGCGCCCTCATACATGCCAGCGTACTTCTGACGTCCTTGGAGTCGAGAAGGTTTCTTAAATGCGACTTACCCTCGGCCATCGAAGCAAGCATCAGCGCCCTGTGCGAGACGGACTTGTCTGGCGGGACGGTCGTGCTTCCCTTTAGAGGGAGCACGGCTCCTTTAGCATGGGCCATCTAGGATTGCACCTCCATGGGCTCCCCGACGACCCTGTATCCAAGGTCCGCGAGCTCATCTATGAAGGCGTCTAGGGCGCCCTCGTCGGTGAGGAGAAGCTCGAGGATGGCCGTGTCATCGGTCAAGTGCTCGATGCCTATCGACTGTATGTTGCACCCGCATCTCCCGGCAGCCGAGGTGACGCCGGCGATGACACCGACCCCATCGCTCATAGAGATGCGTATGGATGTCATCTTGTCGGAGTTGGGTATCCATGCGGCCGGCAGCGCCCTTCTGGCCTCGGAGGAGCGCTCGAGGAAGCCCGCGAGCGCATCTGAGTCACCCGACTCCAGTGCCGTGGCCACCTCCTCGAGGTCGCGCACGAGGTCGCGCAGACCGCCAGCTACCTCCTCGGAATTGCCCATAAGGATGTCTGTCCACAGGTGTGGTGATCCGGAGGCGATCCTGGTGGAGTCTCTGAATCCCCCCGATGCGAGGCGAAAGAGCTCGCCGGAGGGGCCTGAGCGACGCGAGGCGAGCTCGACCAGAGCGCATGCCGAGACGTGTGGGATGTGGCTTATCACCGCCACCATCGAGTCGTGCTCGTGTCTGTCGACGGTGATACACCTAGCCCCGATTGAGGTGACCAGCGAGTGGAGTCCGAGATACGCTCGGCCATCGGAGGCGTCGTCGGGGCAGAGTATCCAATACCTTCCGCGAAAGAGATCGGCTGAGGCGGCGTCAAGGCCGCTCATCTCGCTTCCGGCCATGGGATGGCCCGGTATGAACATCTCAGGATGGATGAGCTTCTCCGATGCGGTCATGCACACAGGTTCCTTAGTAGAGGCGGTGTCGGTAACGACCCCGGTGTACCCCGCGCGGGAGATCCTCTCGAGAAACGGAGGCACGCTGGCAGGTGGCATAGCAAGCACCACCAGATCCACCCCACCCTCTGAGAGTAGGTCGTCTACTCTGGGGTCGTCCGAATCAAGCGCAAGGTCCACAAGTTGACCATCTGCAGCACGCTTTCGTGTGTATGGATCAGGATCGACACCTATGATTTCAGGTTTATCCCCGCCAAGATCCCGCAGCGCCATCGCAAGCGATCCGCCTATCAGGCCGAGGCCCGATATAAGCACCCTGGAGAATCCCGTCTCTTTACCTTCGGTCATGTCCAGCATCAGTCCTCCGGCCACCTGGCGGTCATCGGAAGAGCCTCCAGATCGATCAGTCTGCCGCAGACAACGTAGTAAGACTTGTCGGCGCGTTCGACTAGACTTCGGTTGGCGAGTCCAAGGAGATCGCGGAAGAACCTGTCGGAGCCGTAATAGGGCTCGAGGCCACCGCCGATCTCGGTTGTCACCACAATGGTGTCGCCCCTGCGGTTGGAGATGGCGTTGAGAAACTCTCCGAACATCTTGATGATGTCGGTCTCGCCGCCGTCGATTATCGTGTCGCGCGAAGCGGTGTAGTTGTCATCGTGCCACCTGATGAGCCCCTCGAGGTAGCCGTCGAGGCAGTCCAGAAGCAGAAGGTCGGTCTCGGGAATCTTGTCGAACCATTCTGGGTCGTCGTGGGCCTCCACCGTGGTGAAGCTCTCCGGGCGCTCTCTGCGGGCGTTGGCGATAACACGTAGTGCGTCGGCGCCGCCCTGCGTGTCCCCAAAGGCCACAAAAGTCACGTTATTGCCGAGCCTTTCCCTGGTAAGAGCCAGGTTGACTGCCGCCTTGGATTTGCCGCAACGGGCTCCTCCAGTGAAAACCACGAGTGCCATGCCGGGCCTCCTTGCAATATGGGCGCGCCGCATAAGCGGTCAACCCAGCGGATGATCGACGGGAGGCGCAGGTCAGCCGATGTGCCTGCCACCTAGCCCC